>NZ_JAUYAN010000026.1 GCF_030693485.1 Bradyrhizobium sp.
CCGCAATTCGATCCTGCTGGTCGACTTCATCCGCCACAGCGGCGGCGAGAACAGGTCGACGCGCGACATCGTGCTGGAAGCCGGCGCCGTGCGGTTCAAGCCGATCCTGCTCACCGCGCTGGCCGCCATGATCGGGGCTGCTACAATCCTGCTCGATCCGATCTTCCAGGGGCTGGCGATTTCGCTGCTGTTCGGACTGGCGTCGTCGACGCTGCTCACCTTGCTCGTCATTCCGGCAATTTACATCGCGCTTCGCGACACCGCACCGCAGGCGTCGTCCGCCGAGACTGCAAAGAGCTGAGGCTAGCCGGGCCGCCGGGCCAACGCCTCGTCCGGCGACTTTGCGGGCCGCGCCCTTTGCCAGACGTCGTGCAGAATCATGCCGCCGGCCATCGCCAGCACAAACACGAATACATCAGGCGATAGCGTCGCAAGGCTCTCGATCGCCGGGCCCGGGCACAAGCCAACGAGACCCCAGCCGATGCCGAACAGCGCCGATCCCGCGACAAGCGGCCGGTCGATATCGTCCCTGGTCGGCCAGAAACCGTGAGCAGCGAGCAACGGCCGCGAACGACCTTTCGCCAGCATGAACCCCGGCACGGACACCGCGAGTGCCGCGATCATCACGACGGCGAGACTTGGGTCCCACGCGCCGAAGACATCGAGAAATGCCAGCACCTTGGTCGGCTGTACCATTTGCGAAATCAGCAGGCCGGCGCCGAACACCAGGCCACACAAGAAGGATGCGAGCATCAGCATGGCTCAGCTCCCCAGCACGTGGCGGGTGATGGCAATGGTAGCGACCGCGGTCAGCATGAAGATGACGGTGGCCGCGATGGAGCGGCCGGACAGTCGCGCGATGCCGCAGATGCCGTGACCGGACGTGCAGCCGTCTCCCATGCGGCTTCCGAAACCGACCAGCAGGCCGGCGGCGATGATGACGGTCCAGCTCGGCGGCAATTTCGGGGTCGGCATCCCGTAGCCGATCCAGCCGGCCAGCAGCGGCGCCAGAATGAGGCCGGCGATGAAGGCAATGCGCCAGCCTCTGTCGCGGCTGTCAGGATTGAGCAGGCCGCCAAAAATGCCGCTGATGCCGGCGATCCGGCCGGTCAGCAGCATCAGCAGCACGGCGGAAAAGCCGATCAGCGCGCCGCCGATAGCGGCCGATAGCGGCGTGAAATTCGCCATGATGATTCTCCTTCAGCGAGAGCCACGGTCTGCGATCGATGCGGCTGAACTACAGACGCGTCACGCGCAATCGCAAGGCATTTCCTACCACGCTCACCGACGACAGCGCCATGGCGGCGGCGGCGATGATCGGCGACAGCAGCAGGCCGAAGGTCGGATAGAGCACGCCGGCGGCGATCGGGATGCCGGCGGCATTGTAGACGAACGCGAAGAACAGGTTCTGCCGGATGTTGCGCATGGTGGCCTGCGAGAGCCTGCGCGCCCGCACGATGCCGCCGAGATCGCCACCCAGCAGTGTAATGCCGGCGCTCTCCATCGCGACGTCGGTGCCGGTGCCCATGGCGATGCCGATTTCGGCGGCGGCGAGCGCCGGAGCGTCGTTGACGCCGTCGCCGGCCATGGCGACGATCCGGCCGGCCTTCTGCAGCTTTGCTACCACGGCGCTCTTCTGATCCGGCAGCACCTCGGCTTCGACATCGGCAATGCCGAGTTGTCGCGCTATGGCATTGGCGGTGGTGCGGTTGTCGCCGGTCAGCATGATGACCTTGATGCCTTCCGCCGCCAGCGCCTTCAGGGCGTCCGGCGTCGTTGGCTTGACCGGGTCGGCGATCGCGAACAGACCAGCGAGCCGGCCGTCGACCGCGATGTTGATGACGGTGGCGCCGTCACCACGCAGGCGTTCGCCCTGTTCGTTCAGAGGTCCGGTTTCGACACCGAGCGACGACAGGAAGCTGGCATTGCCCAACACCACGGTCCTGCCGCCGACCTTGCCGATGGCGCCCTTGCCGGTCGGCGAGTCGAATTCCTCCACCTTGCCCAGGTCGAGCTTGCGTTCGTTCGCCGACCGCACGATGGCATCAGCGAGCGGATGCTCGCTCGATCGTTCGACGCTGGCGGCCAATTGCAGGATTTCGTTCTCGTCGAATCCCGCCGCGGCAACGATCGCGATCACCTTCGGCTTGCCCTCGGTCAGCGTGCCTGTCTTGTCGACCACCAGCGTATCGACCTTTTCCATGCGCTCCAGCGCTTCGGCGTTCTTGATCAGCACGCCGGCCGCAGCACCGCGGCCGACGCCGACCATGATCGACATCGGCGTGGCCAAACCGAGCGCGCAGGGGCAGGCGATGATCAGCACGCTGACGGCGGCAACCAGGCCGAACGCCATCCGCGGTTCCGGCCCGAACCAGGCCCAGGCGGCGAACGCCACGATGGCGGCTGCGATGACCACTGGCACGAACCAGCCGGATACCTGATCGGCCAGCCGCTGGATCGGCGCGCGCGAGCGCTGCGCCTCCGCGACCATCTTGACGATCTGGGACAGCAGCGTATCGCGGCCGACCTTGTCGGCGCGCATCACAAAGCCGCCGGACTGGTTGAGCGTGCCCGCGATCACCTGACCGCCGACTTCCTTGGTGACGGGCATGGACTCACCGGTCACCAACGATTCGTCGAGCGACGAGCGGCCTTCGAGAATGACGCCGTCCACCGGTACCTTCTCGCCCGGCCGGACGCGCAGGCGATCGCCGACCAGCAGGCTGTCGATCTGCACCTCGTGGTCGGCGCCGTCGTCGCCGATCCGTCGCGCGGTCTTCGGCGCCAGTTCGAGCAGCGCCTTGATCGCGCCAGAAGTCGCCTCGCGGGCGCGGAGTTCGAGCACTTGGCCAAGTAGGACTAAAACAGTGATGACCGCGGCGGCTTCGAAGTAAATCGCAACCGCGCCGCCATGACCGCGAAAAGTGGCCGGGAATATTTCCGGCAGCACGGTCCCGATGACGCTGTAAGCATAGGCGACACCGGTGCCCATGGCGATCAGCGTGAACATGTTGAGATTGCGCGTCAGCAGCGATTGCCAGCCCCGCACGAAGAACGGCCAGCCCGCCCACAGCACGACGGGCGTGGCAAAGACCAGTTGAATCCAGTTCGACAGCGTCGGGTCGACCCAGCCGTGACCGCCGACGAGGTGACCGCCCATTTCCAGCACGACCGCCGGCAGCGACAGCACGAGCCCGATCCAGAACCGCCGCGTCATGTCGGCGAGTTCGGGATTGGGCGGCGTATCGAGGCTTGCGACCTCGGGCTCCAGCGCCATGCCGCAGATCGGGCAGCTGCCGGGGCCGACCTGGCGGATCTGCGGATGCATCGGGCAGGTGTAAACAGCGCCTTCCGGCGCCTGGGCCACTTGGGCTGCTTGGGCCTCCGCCTTTCGCTCGCCAAGAAAGGCGCCGGGATCGGCGGCGAATTTGGTCCGGCAGCCGGCGGAGCAGAAATGGAAGGTTTGGCCGTGATGGTCGAACCGATGCTTGCTGGTGGCGGGCTCGACCGTCATGCCGCAGACGGGGTCGCGCACGGGGGCGTTGGTGTGGGCATGGGCATGCCCTGCGTGATCGTGATGCCCGCCGCAGCAGCCTGCGTTAGTGTCTTTCGCGTCACTCATCGTGTTCTCCCGCAGGGCCTTGCAACCTATACCCAGTAGGGGTATATAAGCGCCATGCGAAAAGACATCAAGGCGTCCTGTCAAAAGCGTTTGGGCCGGATCGAGGGCCAGGTTCGCGGCCTGTCGAAAATGGTCGATGAGGACCGCTACTGTATCGACATCGTCACCCAGATTTCGGCGGTGCGGGCCGCATTGCGGCGCGTTGAGGAGGAAGTGCTGAAAGACCACGTGTCGCATTGTGTCGAACACGCCATCACCAGCGGCAACAAGGTCGATCAGCGGGAGAAGATCGCGGAATTGATGGCCGTCATCGGCCGGTCGGACCGTTGATCCAGGCGATCACGATGCATTTACCGCAATTTCATTCGTCGTTCCCTTCGCTTGTTCCCTTGGCCCGGATCATATAGTAGCAGTTGCGCATGACAACGACCGGAACGCTTTTGCGGATGATTGGGGCGGCGATCCTTTTGATCGTCGTCCAATTCGCGTCGGTCGCCGCCAACGCCCATGGCGGTCATGGACACGGGCCTGATGCGCATCATCAAGCGCACAGTAATCACGCGCATGGCACGGCGGCGGGCAACGCGCATTCGATTTCCTCTGCGGAAATCGCCGCTGCGAACCGGGTTGTCCAGGCCGAGGCCGCGGCTCAAAACACCCCGGGCGCGCCATCTTCCGATGTCGACGCCTGCGTGATGGGCTGCTGCGGGTATACCGGTTGCTGTGGCGCCGCGCTGGCGGCAGTTTCGCCCAGCCTTCCCCCGAAAACGTGCCCGCTTCGCATCGGCTTTGTACGCCTGATTTCCGTTCGCGGAGTCGACCCCCAGGGTCTGCGCAAACCCCCCCGATCCCTCGCCTGAGTAACGACGTCCCCGCGGTCCTGCCTCGGCAGGCATCCGCGCGAGCTTCTTGTCAGGTGAGGATTTTCCAATGCGCTCCTTGTTTCGTGCCGCGCTTTGCGCGGCGGCTCTTGCTTCTTTCCCGGGAGCCGGGTTGCTGCTGGCCCATGACGGTCACGATCATGGCGCGCCGCCGTCACCGCCAGCGGCTGCAAATCTAGCACCTCGCACCGAGGCCGCCTCGGATCATTACGAACTGGTCGCGATCGTCCGTGGCGGCGACCTCATCATCTATCTCGACCGCTTTGCGACCAACGAATCGGTGGATGGCGCCATTATTACCGTCGACACCCCGGCAGGCCCGGAGCCCGCGCGCGCCATGGCGAACGAGCCGTATCGGCTCAGCGCGCCATGGTCCGCCAAACCGGGTTCCTATGACCTGATCTTCACGGTCAGCAAGGATGGCTTCGACGACGTGCTGGCCGCGACGCTGATCGTTCCGCCGGAAGATCCGGGCGCAAAGGCCGCAACGGCTTCCCTGTCGGATATCGCGGGCGGCATTCGCGATTTATCGTCGCGCTATGTCCCGACCGCATTGATAGCCGGGCTCGGAGGCTTTGCCGCGGGCATTGTGGTGATGGCGTTGATGTGGCGGCGGAACCGGCCCGCGATGGTCCTGGTCGTTGCCGGGATGCTCGCGATGTTCATCGGCGCCGCGCGCGCCCATGACGGCGATGACCATGGCGCGTCGGCCAATTCGAACCCGACAGTGCGCGACCTGGCGCAGCGGCTGCCCGATGGCGGCGTATTCGTGCCCAAGAGCATCCAGCGAATCCTCGCCATCCGCACCGTGCAAATCGAATCCGCCGCGCATCGCGCCGCGCTGGAATTGCCCGGCCGTATCATCCCCGATCCGAACGCCAGCGGTTTCGTTCAGTCATCGGTCGGCGGCCGGCTTTCGCCGCCGCCGAACGGCTTTCCGCGGCTGGGGACGCCGGTCAAGAAAGGCGACGTTCTCGCCTATATGACGCCGCCGCTGCAGGCCATCGACGCCTCCGACATGCGCCAGCGGCAAGGCGAACTCGACCAGCAGATCTCCATCGTGGAGCGCCGGCTGGCCCGCTATGAGACGCTGGTGCCGAGCGGCGCCATCGCACGCACCCAGCTGGAGGATACAAGAACGGAGCTGCAAGGCCTGAAGGACCGGCGCGGCTCGCTCGACAAATCGCGCCGCGAAGCGGAAGAACTGATCGCGCCGGTGGATGGCATCGTGGCCGAAGGCACCGTCGTCGCCGGTCAGATGGCGCAATCGAACGCCGTCATCTTCCATATCGTCGACCCGACCCGGCTGTGGGTGGAGGCGCTCAGCTACGACTCGCTTCCCGGAGTCCAGAGCGCGGTGGCCCGGCTGAGCAATGATCGGACCTATCCACTCGCCTTCCGCGGCGCCGGTTTCGCCGGTCGCAATCAATCGATCCCGGTGCAATTCGCGGTGCAGGGCGACGTCGCGGGGTTGCGCGCCGGACAGTTCGTCACTGTGCTTGCCACCACGGATGAGGAAAAGACCGGTTTTGCGGTTCCCCGCGCAGCACTGGTGCGCAATGCCAGCGGCCAGGATGTGGTCTACGAGCATGTCGCGGCTGAACGCTTCGAGCCGCGCCCGGTGCGTGTCGAACCGCTCGACGGCGATCGCGTCTTCATTGCCACCGGACTCGCCGCGGGAAAGCGCCTCGTCGTTCAAGGCGCCGAACTGCTTGGCCAGGTACGCTGAGGAGGACATCAGATGTTTCGCTTTCTCGTCACGCAGTCGCTGCGCAATCGCCTGATGGTGCTGGCGGCCTCGCTGGTCCTGGTGCTGCTGGGAATCTTCAGCGCCAGCCGGCTCCCGGTCGATGTCTTTCCCGACCTCAACAAGCCGACCGTCACCATCATGACCGAATCCGAAGGCTTGGCGCCTCCGGAGGTCGAGCAACTCGTCAGCTTTCCCATCGAAACCCAGATGAATGGCGTTCCCGGGGTGACGCGGGTGCGCTCCGTTTCCGGCGTGGGGCTCTCGATCGTCTATGTCGAGTTCGACTGGGGCACCGACATCTATCGCAACCGCCAGCAGATCGCCGAGCGGCTTTCTCTGGTCAGAGCGCAGTTGCCGTCGAACACCGTGCCGCAAATCGGGCCGATCAGCTCCATCATGGGGCAGATCGTGCTTGTGGCGATGACGAGCGACAAGGCTTCCGCGATGGAAGTCCGCGAAGCCGCCGACTTTACCGTTCGTCCCCGTCTGCTGACGATCCCGGGCGTGGCCCAGGTCATCCCGATCGGCGGCGAGGTCCGTCAGTATCGCATTGCGCCGAATCCGCCTGCGCTGCGCAGCCTCGGCGTCACCTATGAGCAGGTCGAACAGGCGCTGACCCAGTTCGGCGTCAACACCGGTGGCGGGTTCACCGACCAACACGCGCGCGAATACCTGATAAGGAATATCGGACGAACCACCAATCTGGATGACCTTCGCGGCGTCGTCGTGGCGCAGGTCAATGGCGGGCCGGTGTTTCTGCGCCAGGTCGCGACCGTCGAGTTCGCGCCCAGAGTGAAGCGCGGCGAAGCCGGCTTCATGGGCAAGCCGGCCGTCATCGTCTCGGTCGAGAAGCAGCCCAACGTCGATACGATCAAGGTGACACGCGAAATCGAGCGGGCCCTGAAGGAGATCACGGCGTCGCTGCCGCAGGGTATCAAGGCCGACCAGATCGTGTTCCGCCAGGCCGACTTCATCGAGACGTCGATCCGCAACGTCGAACAGGTTCTCGTGGAAGCCGGCGTCGTCGTCGCCATAGTGCTGTTCGTATTCCTCCTGAACTGGCGAACCACGGTGATCTCGCTGACCGCGATCCCGGTCTCGATCCTGGCCACGGCCACGATCTTCTACTTCGCCGGGTTGTCCATCAACACCATGACGCTGGGCGGTCTCGCCATCGCGCTGGGCGAGCTGGTCGACGACGCCGTGGTCGATGTGGAGAACATTTTCAGGCGTCTGCGCGAAAATCGCGCACTGGAACATCCCCGCTCGGCGTTCGATGTGATCGTATCGGCCTCGCAGGAGGTGCGGTCTGGCATCGTCTATGCGACGGCGATCATCGTGCTGGTGTTCGTGCCGCTGTTCGCGCTGTCGGGAATCGAGGGCCGGCTGTTCGCCCCGCTCGGCCAGGCCTACATCATCTCGATCCTCGCCAGCCTCGCGGTCTCGATCACGCTGACGCCGGTCATGGCCTATTACATGTTGCCGCACCTGAAACGCCTCGATCATGGCGACAGCGCGCTGGTCCGCCTGCTCAAGCGCGGTAACGCTGCGCTGCTCGAACGCGCGTTCCGCCATCAGCGCGCGTTGATGGCTGTCACGGTGCTCGCCGTCACGACGGCAGGGTTCGCAGCGTTTCTTCTTCCCCGTGCCTTTCTGCCGCCGTTCAACGAAGGCACGCTCACCATCAATATGCTCTTCAATCCCGGCATCTCACTCGCTGAGTCCAGTCGCGTCGGCCTGATTGCCGAGCGCCTCATCATGGAGGTGCCCGAAGTCAAAACAGTCGGGCGCCGGACCGGGCGCGCTGAACTGGATGAACATGCCGAAGGCGTGCATTCCTCGGAAATCGATGTCGACCTCGCCAAATCATCGCGAACCAAGACGAATGTGATCGCGGACATTCGCTCGCGATTAGCCGTACTCCCGGCTTCGATCAACGTGGGCCAGCCGATCTCGCATCGGCTCGATCATCTGCTGTCCGGCGTCCGCGCCGAGGTTGCACTGAAGATCTTTGGCGATGATCTGGACGCATTGCGGGCGGCCGCAGAAATGATGCGAACGCGGATGGCAGGCATCCCCGGGCTCGCCGATCTGCAGGTTGAAAAGCAGGCTCTGATCCCTCAGCTCGAAATCCGGATCGACTACGGCCGCGCCGCGCTCTACGGCGTGCAGCCTGCAGTCGTCATCGAGCAGCTCAGTCGGCTTTCGAACGGGCGGGTGGTGTCGCGTGTCGTCGACGGCTACCGGAGGTTTGATGTCACGATGCGGCTGCCGGACAGGCTTCGGACGACGCAAAGGCTGGGAGACCTGCTGATCGAAACCCCAACCGGATGGATTCCGGCGAGGCAGCTTGCCGACATCAAGGAGACCGAGGGCCCGAACCAGATCCTGCGTGAGAACGGCCGCCGTCGCCTCGTGGTGCTGGCCAACACCAACGGCACCGCCGACATGGCGAAAATCGTCGAATCAATCCGGGAGGTGACCGCATCGACAAACCTGCCTGAAGGTTTCTATACGCGCCTCGAAGGCACTTTTCAGGCGCAGGAGGAAGCGAGCCGGACCATCGGGATCCTCTCGCTGCTGTCGCTGTCGCTGGTTTTCGCCATTCTCTACAACCGCTATCGCTCGGTGCTGTTCGCCCTGATCGTGATGGGCAATGTGCCTCTCGCCCTGATTGGCGCGGTGATCGCGCTCTGGTGGACCGGTCAACCGCTCTCGGTCGCGTCCATGGTCGGTTTCATCACGCTGACCGGTATCGCGGCTCGCAATGGCATTTTGAAGATCAGCCACTACATCAACCTGGCGCTGCAGGAGGGAATGCCGTTCGGACGCGATCTGGTGGTTCGCGGCAGTCTCGAGCGGCTTACCCCGGTGCTGATGACGGCGCTGGCGGCAGGCGTCGCGCTCGTGCCGCTCCTCATCGACGCGGCAACGCCCGGCAAGGAAATCCTGCATCCGGTGGCCGTCACGATATTCGGCGGCCTCATCAGCGCGACGTTGCTCGATACGTTTCTCACGCCAGTGCTGTTCCTGCGGTACGGAGAAAAGCATCTCGAACGCCTGCGGCGGGACGCTGCCGCATTGCGTGACCCCGCTCACGGTCCTTCGCCAGCCGAAGCCTTCTAGACTCAGCCCTTTCTAAACTCAGCCCTGGAGAAACAAAAATGTACGCAAAATTTCTAGTGATCGCAGCCCTGCTCACCTCGACCGGGTCAGCCCTGGCTCATGATGCCAAGGGGCCGCATGGCGGGCGCGTTACAGACGCGGGATCATACCATGTAGAATTGGTCGTAAAGTCCGATATCGTCGATGTGTTTATCAGCGATGCCAGCGACAAACCCGTTGCGTCCTCCGGATTCAAGGGCACGGCGATCCTCGTGGCAGACGGAAAATCCCAGCGGGTCGTGCTGGCGCCCGTCGACGGCACGCGCCTTTCCGGTAACGCGACGGTCGCGTTGCCGAACCAGCCCAAGGGGGTTGTGCAACTGACGGGCCCCGACGGAAAAACGGTTCAAGGGAAGTTCAATTGAGGATGATATCGGCCGACAATAACGTCGGCACCGGTACGAACCACGTATCAACGCGAGGAAATGAGAGATGATGAATTGGACCAGGAGCGGGATCGCATTGGCCGCCGCAACGCTGCTTTCAGTCAACGCCTGGGCAGGCGAAAAGCCGGCAAAGCACGGTCACAGCCACAGCCACAGCCATGGCGAAACCTTCTCGGCCGGCGAGCCGGGCAATCCGAAGAAACCGTCGAGGACCATCCAGGTCACGATGCGCGAGTCGGACGGAAAAATGCTGTTCGTCCCGGCGCGGCTCGAGGTCAGGAAAGGCGAGCAGATCAAATTCGTGCTGCGCAACATCGGCGAGCTCGAACACGAATTCGTGCTGGCCACCACCACGGAAAATCTCAAGCATGCCGAAGACATGAAGAACAACCCGAACATGGCGCACGAGGAACCGAACGGGAAAGAGGTCGATCCGAAGAAGACGGGCGAGATCCTCTGGAAGTTCACCAAGGCCGGCGAGTTCGAATATGCCTGCCTGATCCCCGGCCACCGCGAGGCGGGAATGACCGGGACGATCGTCGTCAAATGACGTCGTTCAACATGCGACCGACGCCAACGAGAACGATGGCGCGCCATTCATGGCGCACCAGATCTTGAGAAGGCCCGTGCCTTCTTCGAGATTATTTCTTTTCACCCATGTGATGCGTTTCACTCTTCGGGCCGCCGCTATAGTGGTGACCGCCGGACTTGGTGCGAACCTTGGCATTGGCGTTGGCATTTGACTCCGGATGCTCTGTCAAGTGAGGCACGCCGGTTTGCGGCCCGCCTTGATACAACCAGCTCGTACTCATTGAGATTGCTTTGGTAGCTAAATCTTCTGCACGGAAGGCCCGTGGAGGATGAAATGTCAGATGCCCCGGATGGTTTCGCGAAGTAAATGGATCGACCCCAGACAATGACCGTCAACGTCGCTCTTCCACCATCACCGCGTGACTTGCGTCTCGACCTGTTCCGAGGGCTGGCAAATTGGGCCATCTTCTTTGGCCATATCC
>NZ_JAUYAN010000027.1 GCF_030693485.1 Bradyrhizobium sp.
GGTGCCGACGATCCTGACGCCGGGTTCAACTTTCGCATCGGTCGAATAGACGATCCCGAGCGGCGCCTCGCCGCGCGCCACCAGCGCAAGGGCTGCGCGCACGCTCTCCGCCATGGCGAATTTCGGTTCCGCCGCCTGCCACGCGCCGAGCTTCTCCAGCGCCGCCCTGGCGTATTTGCCTGATGGTACCGCGCTGACGTCGCCGGTCGCGATCCTGCCGTCGCCGGCAAGCCTGGCCAGGTCGAAGCCCGGTCCGATCGCGACCTGGTCGATCCTGGAATCCTTCGGCGCGATCAGGACGAGGCTGTTGCCGAGCAGATTGACCCGCGTCGGCGCGTTGATGGTCTTCTTGGCGATCGCGTAGTCCATCCAGTCGGTGTCGGCAGATGCGAAAATATCCGCGGGCGCGCCCTGCTCGATCTGTTTGGCGAGCGCCGAACTGGCGGCATAGCTGGCGACGATCCTGACGCCCGATTTCGCGGCATAGGCGGCGTCGATCTCGTCGAGCGCGTTCTTCATCGAGGCGGCGGCGAACACCGTCAGGCTCTTGTCCTGCGCCACCGCAGGTGAATAGCTCGATCCAAACAGGATCGTAAGGGCGAGGAAATAACCGGCAAGGCGGTGCATCGTGGCGCTCCATGCGTGGTTGCGGCGGGTCGATGCGCGCAGCTCAAGCGTAGGTTCTAATAAATGCGACAGGCGGAAGCGCCGTTCCGGCAATCCGGCGGATTTACGATCCATCCGGACATCGCTGAGCGAAAGCTTACAGCATTGCCGGAGCGGCGCAAAGGGTCTGCGCGACCGGCGATTACTGTTTGGCGTCCGGCGCGGTCAGCACCGTTCTGCAGGCTTCCGGCAATTGCGCCAGCGTCATCGGCGGCCGCGGCTTCGGCGGCACCTTCGGCGGCTTCGGATGGAGGGTCGAATCCTTGAACCAGAAGGCGAGATCGCCGGCGCTGCAGCCCTCGCCCCCGGTCGGCTCCGGCTGGCTTTCGCATTCGCCGCTGCCCGGCGGGCATTTGATGCGGATGTGGAAGTGATAGTCGTGGCCGTACATCGGCCGGACCTTTTGCAGCCAGCTGCGGTCGCCCTTGGCTTCGCGGCACAGCGCCTTCTTGATCGCGGCGTTGACGAAGATGCGCTGCACGCTCGGCTCCTGCGCCGCGGCGCGGATGACGTTGAGATGGGTCGGCGTCCAGGTGCTCGGCTCGATGTCGAGCCGGTCGGAGCGCACCATCATCACGGCGGAGGTTTCCTCGCGCTCTTCGCGCGACAATCGCCGGTTCGGCATCGGTGTCAGCCAGATATCGGCATCCAACCCGGCTTGATGGCTGGCGTGGCCGGTCAACATCGGGCCGCCGCGCGGCTGCGACATGTCGCCGACCAGGATTCCCGGCCAGCCGGCGTCCTTGCGCGCCTTGGCCGCCAGCCGCGTCACCAGCGCCACCAGATCGGGATGGCCCCAATAGCGATTGCGCGACAGCCGCATCACCTGCCAGCTCTCGCCGTTGATCGGCAGCGCTTCCGCGCCCGCGATGCAGCCCCTGGCATAGAAGCCGACCACGCGGGTCGGCATCGCCGCCGGCAGCACCTTGCGGCCGAACAGTTCCTTGGCGCCGAGCTTGGGGTCGTTGGGATTGGCCAGCGGCGGCAGCGGCTTCGGATTGACGCTGCCCTTGTCCTGCGCCAGCGCCATGGTGGCGCTGACGAAGATTGCGGATATCAGCAGGAAGATGGAGATCAGGCGAGGGTTCATCGAGTCACTCTGTACGTTCGAGCCTAGCACGAAATCGGCAGCCGGCGAAAAGCCGCGCCGGGTGGCAAGTCACAGTTTTCGTCACAGCTTTCCGCGCGGTTTCAGCGAAGCCGCGGGCGGCGGGTTAAGATTAACCGCGACGGGTTGCGTCGGGATGTCGCCCCGGTCTTTACAACCCGCATTCGGCGACGACATCATGCCCGCCATAAAAAAGGTGGCAGGGCGCGATCATGAAACGGCGGTCGAAGCGACGGCTGGCACGGCTGGCATTTGCCGTCGCGGCGGTCATGGCGATCTTGGCGGGATTGGCGCTGACGCCGGCGCAGGCCGGAATCGTGGTCCGCATCGACAAATCGTCGCAGCGCATGGCCGTGAGTGTCGACGGCACGATGCGATATTCCTGGCCGGTGTCGACCGGCCGCCGCGGCTTCGGTACGCCGAGCGGCGTGTTCCAGCCGCAGATGATGGCGCGGCGCTGGTTCTCGCGGAAGTACTACAATTCACCGATGCCGCACGCGATCTTCTTTTACCACGGCTATGCCATTCACGGCACCAATGAACTGGCGCGGCTCGGTGGCCCCGCCTCGCATGGCTGCATCAGGCTGCATCCGTCGAATGCGGCGGCGCTGTTCGCCCTGGTCGAGCGCCGCGGCCGCGGCAATACCCGAATCGTGATCTCGAACTGATGCGTTCTTAACCGTCGGGTAACCTTGTTGCGCATTGGCGAAATTTGGTGCGCGCGCAGGGAATGCGCGCGTTCGATGTGCAATTTTGGTCACCGGCATTGCCGGGGACATGGTTTTCACGCGCTGCTGCGCGTCGTGCGCGCCTCATGTGTCGGACGCACGACATCGGCCGCGCGAATTCGCCCGTTTTGCAGGCAGAAGGATCCTCGCTTTGGTCCGCCGCGAGCCCGTCCGGCGAAGCCGTCACCGCCAAGTGTTACCAATTTTTCAGACACTTATCGGAGAACAAGGTGCGGCGCAGAATGCGAGTGGGCGTAACCGAATGCAGAGAATCCGGCCGAAGCCAACCAGGAAACGCAAGCGTGCGGCGATGGTCCGCATTCCCGGCCGACCGGCAAAGCCCGGTCCGAAACTCCAAGGCAAGCTTGAAGGCAAGCTTGAAGGCAAGCGCCGCGGCGGATCACCCGAGATCGGCGAAATCGTGCGCAAGCGCGCCGAGGCGGAAGCCGCGATCGCGGATGCACGAAAATCCCATGAGCGGCTGCGCGAGGCCATCGACATGCTGCCGCAGGGCATCGTGTTTCTCGACGCCGACGGGCGCTATATTCTCTGGAACAGGAAATATTCCGAGATCTACAACCGCAGTTCCGACCTGTTCCAGCCGGGCGCCCGGCTGCAGGACACCATCCGCATCGGCGTCGAGCGCGGCGACTATCCGGAAGCGGTCGGCCGCGAGGAAGAATGGATCGCCGAGCGGCTGGCCAAACTGCATCGTCCCGACGGACGTCATGAACAGACGCTGGCCGACGGCCGCGTCATCCTGATCGAGGAGCGGTTGACCGAAAGCGGCGGCATCGTGGGCCTGCGCGTCGATATCACTGAACTGAAGCAGCGCGAGGCCTCGTTCCGGCTGCTGTTCGACAGCAATCCCGTTCCGATGATCGTCTGCGCGCTGGACGACGAACGCATCCTCGGCGTCAACGACGCCGCCATCGAGCATTACGGCTACAGCCGCGCCGAATTCGAGAAGCTGACCATCCGCAGCGTGCAGGCCTTCGAGACCGAGCTGCCATGGGGCGGCGACCGCTCCAGCGACGAACAGACCGCGCGCACCTGGAAGCACGTCAGGGCCGACGGCGCGCTGATCGATCTGGCGATCTATTCGCGCCAGCTGGTCTATAACGACCAGTCCGCGGTGCTGCTGGCGCTGATGGATATCACCGAGCGCAAGCGCGCCGAGACGCGGCTCGCCTTCATGGCCCAACATGACGGTCTGACCGGGCTGCCGAACCGCAACCTGCTGCGTCAGCAGATGGACGATATCCTGCTGCACACCAGGCGCAGCGCGGAAAAGGTCGCGGTGCTGGTGCTCGGCCTCGACAATTTCAAGGCGGTCAACGACACGCTCGGCCACGGCATCGGCGACGAGCTGTTGCGCGGCGTCGCCAAGCGGCTGCGATCCACGCTGCGCGAGGAGGACACGCTCGCCCGCCTCAACTCCGACGAATTCGCGATCATCCAGAGCGGGCTGACACGCCCGGAGGATGCGGTGCTGCTGTCCAGGAGGCTGCTGGAGGCGATCGGCGATCCCTATCTGCTCGACGGCCATTCCGTCGTGATCGGTGCCAGCATCGGCATCGCCATGGCGCCCGGCGACGGTGATGAGTCCGAGAAGCTGCTCAAGAACGCCGACATGGCGCTGTCGCGCGCCAAGACCGAGCAGCGCGGCACGTTTTCCTTTTTCGAATCCGGCATGGATGCCCGCGCCCAGAGCCGCCGCAAGATCGAGATCGATCTGCGCGACGCGATCCGGAACGACGTGCTGCGGCCGTATTACCAGCCGCTGGTCGACCTTGCGACCGGGCGCATCACCGGCTTCGAGGCGCTGGTGCGCTGGCCGCACGCCGAACGCGGCATGGTGTCGCCGGCCGATTTCATTCCCGTCGCCGAGGAGACCGGCCTGATCAATCCGCTCGGCGCCCTGATGCTGCGCCGCGCCTGCGCCGACGCGGCACTGTGGCCCGACGACGTCCGCGTCGCGGTCAATCTGTCGCCGCTCCAGTTCCGGACCGGCAATCTGTTGGTGCTGGTGATGGATACGCTGAAGCAAACCGGGCTGCCGGCCACGAGGCTGGAGCTGGAAATCACCGAGACGCTGCTGCTGGAGAAGAGCAGCCAGGTGCTCGCCACGCTGCACGCGCTGCGCGCGCTCGGCGTCCGCATCTCGATGGACGATTTCGGCACCGGCTATTCCAGCCTGAGCTATCTCCGGAGTTTTCCGTTCGACAAGATCAAGATCGACCAGTCGTTCGTGCGCGACCTCGGCGCCAATCGCGACGCGCAGGCGATCGTGCGCTCGATCATCAGCCTCGGCGTCGGCCTCGGCGTGACCATCACCGCCGAAGGCGTCGAAACCGAAGCCGAACTGAGCTGCCTGCGCACCGAAGGCTGCCACGAGGGCCAGGGCTTCCTGTTCAGCCGCGCCCGGCCCAATACCGAGATCGTGGCGCTGCTGAAGGCGCAGCGCGGCCCGGAATTCGTCGCGCCGCAAGACCTGCCCGAGGAAACCGCGCTGGTGGCGTGAGGCGGACTCCGACTCTTCCCTTCTCCCCTTGCGGGAGAAGGTGGCGCGAAGCGCCGGATGAGGGGTTGCCCAACGCGAGCACCGTAACCCACCACCCCAAAAATCCCGCGTTTGGCTTCCTGGCCGGGGGCTTTTTCCCCGCGGCCTTTCCCGGTGTTGGCGGCATCGTGCCTTTCAGGAAGGGTCTATTTGGTCTGGTCGTCGGTGCTGGCGCCCGGCGTATTCTTCTTGATCGATTCGATCGCGCTCATGGCGGATGCCTTTTGCGCATAACCTTCCGA
>NZ_JAUYAN010000356.1 GCF_030693485.1 Bradyrhizobium sp.
CGGCGGGCTCGCCGGCGCGCCATCGGCGGCGACAACGGGGGTCGCGCCATCAGCCGGCGGCGCATCGGTGCGGGGCCTGCGGAAATCGGGGGTACGCCGTCCGCGGCGATGCCGCTCGCCCTTGGCAGCGTCGCCGGCTTCACCCGGGACGGCGGCTGCGGCGTCCGCGCCTTGCGCCGGGCGATCTTGATGGCGCTGACGGTTGCGATCGTGACGCGGCCGGCGCTCTTCCGAGCGGCCACCGGGCCGCCAGACCTCGACCATTTCAGGTACTGCGGCGACTTCGGGCGCGGTTGCCTCGGCGACGCTCCCATCCGCCGCTGCATCAACGGCGGCAACGGTCTCCGTCGTGCTTTCAGCGGCGGCCTGCTCCTGCGGCGCCTCCACGGCGGCAGCCTCGACGGCCTCCACCACGGGAGCTTCAACAGCTTCCGCCATGGGGGCTTCGACCGGAGCTTCGACCGTTTCCACCGCGGGCGCTTCGAGAGCTTCCACCACAGCCACGGGTTCCGGCTGCGCCGCCTCGACGGCAACAGGCTCGGCCGGTTCGGGTGCAGGCGAGAAAGCGATGTCGGGCAGCAGCGTTGCTGACGATGCGGTCGCATCTTCGGCGGCCGGCGCGAGGTCGCTGCCCGCCTGAGCCGTTTCGGTGCTCTGCGCCACCACGTCGGAAGCTGGTTCCGCTGCAGCTGCCTCAGCGGCCGGCGCTTCAACCACCACCGGCTTCGGCGGCAGCGGCGCCTTCTTTTCCATGCGATAGCCCAGCGCGCGCAGGATCGAGGCGAAATCCTCGCCGGCGGAGCCGGTCAGCGAGGTCATCGCCTGCGTCACCACGAAACCGCGACCGTCAAATGCAC
The DNA here is from genome assembly GCF_030693485.1 of Bradyrhizobium sp. Classification (GTDB taxonomy): domain Bacteria; phylum Pseudomonadota; class Alphaproteobacteria; order Rhizobiales; family Xanthobacteraceae; genus Bradyrhizobium. The sequence continues at coordinate 858 of NZ_JAUYAN010000356.1, forward strand.
CGGCCGGCTTGGTGCCAGGCGAAGCTTCGCGCCATGACAGCGCGGGGCGAATCAGGTCGGCGAGGCGCTCCAGAATATCGACCCGCACCGCGCGCTCGCCGCATTGCCGGTAGCCCAGCACGCGATAGGCGTCGCGGTCGAGCGACTTGTCGACCGGGAACGAGGTGCGGCCGCTTCCTGCGAGATGCTGCGCGCCCGACAATGCCGACATGTCGACATTGCTTTGCTTCTCGGCCCACAGCAGCGAAGCCAGCGCGCGCGCCGCGGGCTTCAGCAGCGCCGGAACGTAGATGTGATAGGCGCCGAAGCGCACGCCGTATTTGCGCAAGGTCGCGCGTGACGGCTGGTCGAGATCCTTCATCTCGGCGGAAATCTTCTGCCGCTCCAGCACGCCGAGCGCCTCGATCAGCTGGAACGCGATGCCGCGCGCGATGCCGGTGATGTCCTCGGCCTTCTGCAGGTCGAACAGCGGCCCCAGCAGTTTCTCGATATGCGTCTTCAGCCACAGATCGAGCCTGGTCTGCACCGCCTCGCGTGGCGCGCCGGCCAGCCGATCGTCGGAAATGATGCGCAGGCGCGGATGCAGCGCGTCGTCGGCCGCAACCAGCCGCGCCACCGCGTCGCCGGTCCAGCGGATGGTGCCATCTGACGTCAGCACGAACTGCTCGTCGGGCGCGGCGGCGAGTTTTTCGGCGCGCGCATCGATCTCGCCGGCCAGCGCTTTCAGCGCAGTGGCCTGCAGAGCCTTGGCGTCGGAGCCGGCTTCCGCAGCGTCGGGCGCGAAGGTAAATCCGTCGAGCCGGCCAATGACATGGCCTTCTACGATCACTTCGCCGGTCTTGCCGATTTCAGTATTCAAAACGCTGTTCTCCCGCAGGCGGCGCATCAATACACTGGTACGGCGATCAACGAAACGTTCCGTGAGCCGTTCATGCAGGGCATCTGACAGTTTATTTTCGACTTCTCGCGCGATTCCCTGCCAATGCTCGGGGTCGGCCAGCCAATCGGGACGATTTGCCACAAAGGTCCAGGTCCGGATTTGCGCGATCCGGCCCGATAATGTGTCGATATCGCC
>NZ_JAUYAN010000359.1 GCF_030693485.1 Bradyrhizobium sp.
TTCGTGCGAGACATGGGTGGCGAAGGTCGAGATGAAGCTGGAGCGCGTATTCAGCCGCCGCGCCATGTCCAGAAAACTCTGCGACAGCAGCGCGAATTCGCTGGTGCCGTGATGCCGCAGCGGACGCAGCGCGTCGCGGTCGCCCTTGCCGACCAGATTGGTGCGCTCCACCAGTTCGCGCATCGGGCCGGTGATGGTGCGGTGAAACAGAAACCCGATCAGCAGCGTCGGCACGATCATCGACAGTATCGCGAGAATGACCCGGCTGCGCTGCTCGTACAGATATTTGAAGACGTTGCTCGGCGTGCGCGAGGCATAGACCACGCCGGCGACCTGCTCGCGGACGATCACCGGCATCGCGATGAAGACGCGCATCCCGGTGCCGCGGCTCATCGAATAGAGCGAGGGCTGTTCGTTCTCGGAGATACGCACCCGCAGCACGCCCTTGAAGCGGCCTTGCAGCGCCTCGCCGACTTCCTCCAGATGCGCCAGCGACAGCCCGACTTCCTCGCGGCCGGCGATCACGACGCCGTTGGGGTCGAGCAACCGGAAGCCGGCCAGCGTCACCTTCTGGGTAGCGACCAGATCCGGCATCATGCGCGCGCCAAGCGCAGCGAAGCCGGGATCGGCCGGCGCCGATGGCGTGCGCGCCGCCGGCCGCGGCGGCAGCACGCTCTCGCTGACCAGTTCGAGTTCGGCCCAGATCGGCTGATACGGCGCTTCGGATGGTTTCGGTGCCACCGGCGCGACCTTCGCGCCGAGCGCAACGCCCTTGGGAATGCCGGTCTCCACCTCGCGGCGGAAGGTGGCGGCGAGTGCTGCGCTTTGCGCGATCAGTTCGGCTTCGGCCTGCTGGATCAGCTGGTTCTGGTAGACTTTCAGGAAGTAGATGCTGAACAGCGGCAGCGCGAGCACGCTGGTGAGAACGACAAAGACGACGAGGCTGAGGCTTGGCCGCCATTTCCGACTGGTGTTGGCCGTTGGCTCGCTCAACGCGCGGCCTCGCAACGTCCCAGCTTGAAGCCGACGCCGTGGACGGTCTCGATCGCGGACTCGCAGCCGGCGCCGGCAAACTTGGCGCGGATGTTCCTGACATGGCTGTCGATGGTGCGGTCGGCGACGTGAATATTGCCGGCATAGGCAGCATCCAGAATCAGCTCGCGGGTAAAGACAAAACCCGGCCGCGCCAGCAGCGTGCGCAGGATGGAGAATTCGAGCGCCGTCAGCGCGATCGGCGTATCGCGGAAGTTCGCGGTGCGGGCGTCCGGATCGAGCGCGAGCCCGCCATGGTTCATGGCCTTGCTTTCCGCCGGTGCCGGGACAGTTCGCGCCCGCCGCAGGATGGCATTGACCCGTGCCACCAGCTCGCGCGGACTGAACGGCTTCGTCACATAGTCGTCGCCGCCGATTTCGAGGCCGAGGATACGATCGATCTCCTCGTCGCGGGCGGACAGGAACAGGATCGGCGTATCCGAGGTTTTCCGGATCTGGCGGCAGACCTCCAGCCCGTCCATTTCGGGCATGCCGATGTCGAGCACGATGAGGTCGTGGACGTTGCGGTCGAACCGGGCCAGCGCTTCCTTGCCGTCCTGCGCAATGGAGATCGCCATGCCGGTCTTCTCGAATGCGAAGCGGACGACGTCGCGGATATGGGGGTCGTCATCGACCACGAGAATGGAATGAGCCACGGTCGCTAGCCTTTGCCGCCGTCGAGGGATTTTTGCGTCATGTCGCGATTGTTAGCCAAATATCGGTCGAGACGCCACGCCCGAAAACCAGACCCTCGCCAGTTTGCAGAGAGCCGCTGGATTTCATGATTGTGGCTGGTGTCGCGGGCGACCGGCCAAAGCGGTCGAACTGCTGCAGCCGGTATTCGATCAGCGGATTAGCAGACGCGAACAGGCTGAAGAACACGAAGCATGCGGCCAGTGGAATGATCCAGGCCACCAGCGTGTCCATGCTCAGCCAATCCGGAAGCCGTCCCTTCATCGACTGCCATGCTTCAAACAAATCGCCGGCCAGTTGAAACGGGCCTCGAAACGGGATCGTTGCGGCTTCGAGCAGTCGCCATGGCCAGGACGATGCTTCAACGGCCGTGACGACGATGACGAACAGCGCGGTTGCCAGCGTGGTCACAGTCACCGACTGCGCGTTGACGTCTTCGACCAGCGCAAGCAGGCCGGCAACGAATACGCCGGTCATGAAGATCCGGGTCCTGCGCGTCGCATGCACGTGATTGCCGGCGATGCCTGCAATACCGAGCGTCGCCAGAAACAGCGCCAGCGAGATGCCGATCTGCCAGCCGTAGAACAGCCAGTCGGCCAGCGCCGCGCAGCCGGCGGCAAGCAGCAGCGGCTTGGCCAGCGAGCGGGCGGCAGCTGGGGCAATTTCGAGATCGGACGCGGTCGCAATCGACATGGCGTTCATTGTCCGGAGGTGACGAGGGTGAGGTGGCGAACCCGGGGCTTGGAGTTGAGCTCGGGCCTGGATTTGGGCCTGGCCGCGTGACGCATCGCCAAGGCGGTCACGGGGCTGCGGGCGGACGGCGTTTCCAGCCACCAGCCGTCATTGAGCAGCCGGCGAGGCAGCCGCGATCGTCTGAAGCGGACGTCGATGATTTTCCCCATGATCCGAGCATGGGGTCACGGTTGGGAGGGCCGATGTACGGGGTGATCAGGAAATGCGGATTGTTGTGCAGGTTTTGCGCAGGGGCAGGGGTGCGCGACCCCGGCTGCGTTGCCCCCGCTCTCCGTTGACCCGACTAATTCGCGTGGCCCTTAACCAGCTCACCAACTCACGAAATCATGATCAGTGACGAATATTGACAATCGTCACTGTACAATCGACACTGCCCTCCATGCCATCGAGGGAAACCAAAATGCTCGCTCGTTCCATTTTATCTAGCTATTCCAAATTCTTAGCTGGACTCTCACTGGCCGCTGTGGCGATCGCCCTGACCGGCTGTAATGAGAAAGTCACCGAAAAGGCCGCCCCCGAACGTCCCGTGCTGGTAACGACGGTGCAGTACAAGCCGGAATCGCCGGAGCGTAGTTTTGTCGGCACCATCAGGCCCCGGATCGAGACCGACATGGGCTTCCGGGTCCCCGGCAAGGTGGCAAAACGGCTGGTCGAGGTCGGCCAGAGCGTGGAAGTCGGCCAGCCGCTGGCCGCCCTCGATGAAGTCGATCTGAAGCTGCAGGCCGAGCAGTCCGAGGCCGAATTCCGCGCCGCCACCGGCGTGCTGGCGCAAGCTACCGCTTCCGAGCAGCGCGCCAGGGATTTGCGCGCCAAAGGCTGGACCACCGACGCGCAGATGGACCAGTCCCGCGCCGCCGCCGACGAAGCCCGCGCGCGGTTCAATCGCGCCGAGCGCTCGGTCGAACTGACCAAGAACAGCCTGTCCTATGCAACCCTGGTCGCCGACACCCGCGGCGTCGTCACCGCCACCCTGATCGATTCCGGCCAGGTGGTCGCGTCGGGGCAGACCGCGGTTCGGGTCGCGCGCTTTGCGGAAAAGGAAGCCGTTGTCGCGATCCCGGAAACGCTGGTCGGCCGCGCCAAGCAGGGCACAGCCAGTGTCAGCCTGTGGTCCGAACCCGACAGGAAGTATGCCGCGAAGTTGCGCGAGATCGCGCCGGCGGCCGATCCCGCGACCCGGACCTATCTTGCAAAATTCTCGCTGCCGGAGGCCGGCGAGAGCGTCTCGCTCGGCATGACCGCGACGCTCACTCTGGCCGATCCCGCCACTTCGAGCGTGGCGCGGCTGCCGCTGTCGGCGCTGTACAGCCAGGGCGGCAATCCCTCGCTCTACATCGTCGACGACAAGGGTGACGTGACCCTGAAGCCGGTCATCGTGAAATCCTACGACAGCAACAACGTCGTCATTTCCAGTGGCGTCGATGAGGGCTCGAAAGTCGTCGTGCTAGGCGTGCAAAAACTCGACCCGGCCCAGAAGGTCAGGGTCGTCTCGTCACTGTCGTTCTGAGCGGGAGCGTGAGATGAAACACTTCAACCTCTCGGCTTGGGCGGTCAGCCACCCCGCGCTGATCCTGTTCCTGATGATCGCACTCGGCGCCGCCGGCTTCTTTTCCTACCAGAACCTCGGCCGCGCCGAGGACCCGTTCTTCACGGTCAAGGTGGTCAACGTCTCCGCGATCTGGCCGGGCGCTACTGCGGCCGAAATGCAGACCCAGGTCGCCGACCCCATCGAGAAGAAACTGCAGGAACTGCCCTATTTCGAGAAGGTGCAGACCTACTCGAAACCGTCCTTCACCGCGATGCAGGTCACTTTCAAGGATTCGACCCCGCCCAAGGACGTGCCCTACCTGTTTTATATGCTGCGCAAGAAGCTCGCCGACGTGCAGGGCCAGCTGCCGGCCGGCCTGCTCGGGCCCACCGTCAACGACGAATTCAGCGACGTCGATTCCATTCTCTATATGATGACCGGTGACGGCGCCGACTTCGCGCAGTTGAAGAAGGCCGCCGAAGGCATGCGCCAGCGGCTGCTCAAGGTGCCCGGCGTGACGAAGGTCAATCTCTACGGCGCCCAGGAAGAACGGATCTTCGTCGAGTTCTCGCACGCCAAGCTGGCGACGCTCGGCATCACGCCGCAGGCGCTGTTCGATTCGCTCGCCAAGCAGAACAACGTGGTGCCGGCCGGCACGGTGGAGACTTCCTCGCAGCGCGTGCCGCTGCGCGTCACCGGTGCGCTCGACGGCGCCAAGGCCGTGGCGGAAACACCGGTCGAGAGCAACGGCCGGGTGTTTCGGCTGGGCGATATCGCCACCGTCACCCGCGGCTTCGTCGATCCCCCGACCTTCGTGGCGCGCCAGGAAGGCAAGCCCGCGCTCGGCATCGGCGTGGTCACTGCCAAGGGCGCCAACATCCTGGAGCTCGGCAAGCAGGTCGAGAACGCCGGCAATGAATTCATGAAGGCGGTGCCGCAGGGCATCCAGGTCGAGCAGATCGCCGATCAGCCCAAGGTGGTCGAGCGCGCCGTCGGCGAGTTCGTGCGCTCCTTCATCGAGGCGCTGGCGATCGTGCTGTTTGTCAGCTTCCTTGCATTGGGATGGCGCACCGGCATCGTGGTGGCGCTGTCGGTGCCGCTGGTGCTGGCGATCGTCTTCGTCGTGATGAATGCGATGTCGATCGACCTGCACCGGATCACGCTCGGCGCGCTGATCATTGCGCTCGGGCTATTGGTCGACGACGCCATCATCGCGGTCGAAATGATGGTTGTGAAGATGGAGCAGGGCTGGGACCGCATGCGCGCGGCGGCCTTTGCCTGGGAATCCACCGCGTTTCCGATGCTCACGGGAACGCTGGTCACGGCCGTCGGCTTCCTCCCCATCGGCTTTGCCAATTCGGCGGTCGGCGAATATGCCGGCGGCATTTTCTGGATCGTGGCGATCGCGCTGGTGGCGTCCTGGTTCGTCGCGGTGATCTTCACGCCCTATATCGGCGTCAAGCTGCTGCCCAACATCACCGTCAGCCACAACCATGATCCGCATGCGGTGTACGAAACCCGTTTCTACCGGATCCTGCGCAGCATGATCCAGTGGTGCGTCGACCACCGGGTCAAGGTGGTGCTGGCGACGGTGGCCGTGTTCGCGCTTTCCATCATCGGCTTCGGTCGGGTGCAGCAGCAGTTCTTCCCGCTGTCGGAACGGCCCGAACTGTTCCTGCAGCTGCGGCTGCCCGAGGGTACCGCGTTCAACGTTACCGAGAAATCCGTGAAAACGGCCGAACAGCTGCTGAAGGACGACAAGGACATTGCGACCTACACATCCTATGTCGGCCAGGGTTCGCCGCGCTTCTGGCTCGGACTCAACCCGCAGCTGCCCAACGAGGCTTTCGCCGAAATCGTCATCGTCTCGAAAGACGTCGATGCGCGCGAGCGGATCAAGGCCCGGCTGGAGAAGGCGGTAGGCGAGGGCGTGTTGTCCGAGGCGCGCGTGCGCATCGACCGTTTCAATTTCGGCCCGCCGGTCGGCTTTCCGGTCCAGTTCCGCGTCATCGGCCCCGACCCCAACACGGTGCGCGACATCGCCTACAAGGTACGTGATGTCGTCCGGCAAAATCCCAATGTCCGGGATCCGGAGCTCGACTGGAACGAGCAGTCGCCCTACCTCAAGCTGGTGGTCGACCAGGACCGCGCCCGCGCGCTCGGTCTGACCCCGCAGGACGTATCGCAGGCGCTGGCCATGCTGATTTCGGGCGCGCAGGTGACGACGATCCGCGACGGCATCGAGAAGGTCGGCGTGGTGGCCCGCGCGGTGCCGTCCGAGCGGCTCGATCTCGGCCGGGTCGGCGATCTCACCGTGACCTCGCGCAACGGCGTCGCGGTGCCGCTGACGCAGATTGCCAAGATCGAATACGCCCACGAGGAGCCGATCATCTGGCGGCGCAACCGCGACATGGCGATCACCGTGCGCGCCGACGTCGTCGACGGCGTGCAGGCGCCCGACGTCACCAGCCAGATCGCGCCCAGGCTGCAGGCAATTCGCGACAGCCTGTCGCCGGCCTACCGGATCGAGGCAGGCGGCGCGTTCGAGGAGTCCGCCAAGGGCAATGCCTCGATCTTCGTGCTGTTTCCGCTGATGGTCCTGGTCATGCTGACCCTGCTGATGATACAGCTGCAAAGCTTCTCGCGGCTGATCCTGGTGTTCCTCACCGCGCCGCTCGGCATCATCGGCGCCTCGCTGGGACTGAATATCGCCAACCAGCCGTTCGGCTTCGTGGCGCTGCTCGGGCTGATCGCGCTGGCCGGCATGATCATGCGCAATGCGGTGATCCTGGTCGACCAGATCGAGACCGACGTCGCCGCCGGCCTGACCCGCAAGGAAGCCATCGTCGAGGCTACCGTCCGGCGTACCCGCCCGGTGGTGCTGACGGCGCTGGCCGCGATCCTCGCGATGATCCCGCTGTCGCGCTCGGCGTTCTGGGGCCCGATGGCGATCACCATCATGGGCGGCCTGTTCGTGGCGACCTTCCTGACGCTGTTGTACCTGCCGGGACTCTACGCACTCTGGTTCCGCAAGAGCCTGGAGGAACGCGGCAGCGGCGAGACAGTTGACGTTGCGCCGCAGCATCAACCGGTGCCGCAGCCCGCAATTCCGCTTGCCCAGGCGGCGGAATAATTGAACATTGAACGAGATTGAGTCCTGACATGGCGCTGATTTCCGACCATATCGAACCCGACACGCGAGAACGGATTCTCGTGGTGGCGGAGCGTTTGTTCCGCGAGATCGGCTATCAAAAGACCACCGTGGCCGATATCGCCAAGGTGCTGCGGATGAGCCCGGCCAACGTCTATCGCTTTTTCGATTCGAAGAAGGCGATCCATGAGGGCGTCGCGCGCGTGCTGATGGGCGAGGTCGAGGTCGAGGCGCAACGGATCGCCGACAGCAAAGGTCCGGCGGGGCTGCGCCTGCGCGAACTCATGAACACCGTCCACCGCATGAATTCGGAACGCTATGTCGGCGATTCCAAGCTGCACGAGATGGTCGCGATCGCGATGGAGGAGGACTGGGAGGTCTGCAACGCCCATATCACGTTGATTACCCAGACCATGGGCAGCGTGATCGCGCAGGGCGTGGCAGCAGGCGAATTCGAGGTGGCAGACCTCGAGCAGGCGGCGTTGTGCTGCTGCACCGGCATGGTGCGGTACTTCCATCCGCAGATGATCGCGCAATGCGCCAACAAGCCCGGTCCGACGATCGACCAGATGATCGATTTCATCCTCGCCAGCATGGCGCCGCGGGGCAAGGCGGCGCGCTAGGTGTCAGTTTCGCAGGGTAGGCAAAGCGCGCTTGCGCGTGCCCACCATTCTTGTTCAAAGGGATTGGTGGGCACGCGAAGCCTGTCATCGGGCGCGCATTCGCGCGACCCGGTGGCTTTGCCCAGCCCGCGGCCCCTACAAAGGAAAAATAACGTGGACGCCAAAACCCCGAAAGACCTGCATTTTTACGAGCCGGCCAACGGCCATGGCCTCAAGCACGACCCCTTCAACGCCATCATCGCGCCGCGTCCAATCGGCTGGATCTCGTCGCGGGACGCCAAGGGCAATGTCAATCTGGCGCCCTACAGCTTCTTCAACGCCTTCAACTATCACCCGCCGATCATCGGCTTTTCCTCGACCTCCTGGAAGGACACCGTCCAGAACATCCAGGAGACCGGCGAGTTCGTCTGGAATCTCGCCACCATGGACTTGGCCCAGCAGATGAATGCCACCGCGGCGCATGTCGCCCACGGCGTCAGCGAATTCAGCGTCGCAGGCCTCACGGCGGTGCCCGGCAAGCTCGTCAACGTGCCGCGGGTCGCGGAAAGCCCTGTCGCGTTCGAGTGCAAACTGTCTCAGATCATCCAGCTGCAGGGCGCCGACGGCAAAAAGGCGCAGGCCTGGCTCACGCTCGGCGAGGTCGTCGCCGTCCATATCGACAAGGCCTTCATCAAGGACGGCGTCTACCAGACGGCACTTGCCCACCCGATCGTCCGCGCCGGCCGCCAGGGCGACTATTTCGAGATCAAGCCGGAAAACATGTTCGAGATGAAGCGGCCGGATTGACCTTCTTCCCTCGCCCCGCAAGCGGGGAGAGGTGAAGCCGGTATCGCACCCCTGCCGCGCTCTCCGGAACCGCCGCCCCTCATGGTCGTTGTCCGGCACCAGTGTGCCTTGGACGAAATTCATGGATCAATTTCGCCTTATTTTCAGTGCGAAGTGTTCACCGAAATCCCCGCTTTCCACTAGAATGAACCGTCTTTTGGCATAAAGGGTGCCGCGTAAATCGCGCCGTTTCCGACATGAGGACACCGCCATGAGCTTTCGCCGCGATACCATCACCAAGCCGATCTTCTCCTGGGCGCGCGGCGTGCTGCCGGCGATGTCCGACACCGAGCGCGAGGCTTTGGAGGCCGGCGACGTCTGGTGGGACGCCGACCTCTTCACCGGCAATCCGGATTGGGCCAAACTGCTGGCGGTGGCTCCGGCGACATTGACGCCGGAGGAGGTGGCATTCCTCAACGGCCCGGTCGATACCCTCTGCGCCATGCTCGACGACTGGAAGATCAACTGGGAATGGCGGGATTTGCCGCCCGAGGTGTGGTCCTACATCAAGCGCGAAAAATTCTTCGGCATGATCATCCCGAAGGAATATGGCGGGCTCGGCTTTTCGCCCTATGCGCATTCCGAGGTGGTGCGGAAGCTTTCGTCGCGTTCGCTGACCGCCGCGGTCACCGTGATGGTGCCCAATTCATTGGGCCCCGGCGAACTGCTGATGCGTTTCGGCACCAAGGACCAGCAGCAGAAATGGTTGCCGCGCCTCGCCGACGGAAGCGAGATTCCTTGTTTCGGACTGACCAGCCCGGAAGCCGGCTCCGATGCCGCCGCGATGATCGACAGCGGCATCATCTGCAAGGGCAATTTTGACGGCAAGGAAGTGCTCGGGCTCCGGCTGAACTGGCACAAGCGCTACATCACGCTAGGTCCGGTGGCGACGCTGCTCGGCCTCGCCTTCAAGGCCTGCGATCCGGATCATCTCGTGGGATCCCAGGAAGAACTCGGCATCTCCGTGGCGCTGATCCCGACCGGTCTGCCCGGCGTCGAGATCGGCCGGCGCCATCTGCCGTCGATGCAGGTCTTCCAGAACGGCCCCAACAGCGGTCATGATGTCTTTATCCCGATGGACTACATCATCGGCGGCCAGGAACGTCTCGGGCAGGGCTGGAAAATGCTGATGACGGCGCTCGCCGCCGGGCGCGGCATCTCGCTGCCGTCGCTGTCGGCCGCGGGCGCGGCCTATGCTGCGCGCACCAGCGGGGCCTATGCCCGCATCCGCGAGCAGTTCAACGTTCCCATCGGCAAGTTCGAAGGCATCGAGGAGCCGCTGGCGCGCATTGCAGGCACCGCCTATCTGCTCGACGCGGCGCGGCGACTGACCTGTGCCGCGCTCAATCAGGGCCATCATCCCGCTGTTATTTCCGACATCATGAAGCTGCATGCCACCGAACGGATGCGGATCGCGATCGACGACGCCATGGACATTCATGGCGGCAAGGCCGTGATCGACGGCCCGCAGAACTACATGGGCAGCCTCTATCGCTCGGTGCCGGTCGGCATCACCGTGGAGGGCGCCAATATCCTGACCCGCAATCTGATCGTATTCGGGCAGGGCGCGATCCGCGCGCATCCGTATCTGCTGGAAGAGATGAATGCGCTCGGCGAGGCCGACCGCGCCAAGGGGCTCGACGCCTTCGACAAGGCGTTCTGGAAACATATGGGTCACAGCGTCACCACGCTGTTCCGGGCCTGGGGCCGCAACTGGACTGGTGGCCTGTTCGCGCCGGCGCCGGATGCCGGCGACGCCACCCGGTTCTATCGCCAGCTATCGCGCTATTCCTCGGCTTTCGCGCTGTGCGCCGACATGGCGCTGCTGACGCTCGGCGGCGCGCTGAAGCGCAAGGAAATGCTCTCGGCGCGGTTCGGCGATATTCTCTCCGAACTGTATCTGCTGTCCGCCGCGCTGAAACGCTGGCAGGACGAGGGCCGGCAGCAAGCCGATTTCGCCGCCCTCGAATGGTGCATGGCCAGCGGCTTCCGTACCATCGAAAACCGTTTTGCGGAAATTCTCGCCAATCTGCCCAACCGCTTCGTCGCCATCATCCTGAAGTTCGTGATCCAGCCGTTCGGCGCGCGCGTGCTCGGGCCGTCCGACCGCGTGGTCCACCAATGCGCCCAACTCGTGCTGGAGCCGTCGGCGGCGCGCGAGCGCCTGACTTCCGATCTGTCACATGTCGATGACGATGGCGGCGTGGCGCGGCTGGAGAAGGCGTTCCTGCTGGTCACGGGCGCCGAGGAGATCGCCAGGAGCATGCGCGCGGCCCGTATCAATGACTGGAATGAAGCGGTGAAGCGGGGCGTCATCACCCGGACCGAGGGTGAGAAGATCGCAGCCGCCCAGGAAGCGGTCGCCAGGGTGATCGAGGTCGACGACTTCGCACCCGAAGCGCTGTCGCCGATTTACAAGAAGCCCGCCGATGTGCATCAGTTCTTCCAGGAATTGGGTGAACAGCGGGCAGCAAGCTGATGGCGCGACCGGTCTACATTATCGACGGCAGCCGGACGCCGTTCCTGAAAGCGCGTTCCGGCCCTGGACCATTTACCCCGGTCGATCTCGCCGTGCAGTGCGGCCGGCCGCTGCTGGCACGGCAACCCTTCGCGCCCGATGCGTTCGACCAGGTGATCCTCGGCTGCGTCAATGTCATTGCCGACGAGATGAATCCGGCGCGGGTCGCCGCGCTGCGGCTCGGCATGGGCGAGGCCATGGTGGCGTTCACGGTGCAGATCAATTGCGGCTCCGGGATGCAGTCGATCGATACGGGGTACCGCTACATCCGCGAAGGCAATTCGGACCTGATCCTGGCCGGCGGTGCTGAAGCCCTCAGCCACGCACCGCTGGTCTGGCCGCAGCAGGGCGTGCGCTGGTTCGCTGGATTGGCCGGCGCCAAGGGTATTTTGGCAAAGCTCGCCGCGCTCGCGAAAACACGCCCGTCCTATTTCAAGCCGATCATCGGGCTGGAGCGCGGGCTGACCGACCCGATCACCGAACTCAACATGGGACAAACCGCCGAAAAGGTCGGTTATCTCTTCGGCATCACCCGGGCGCAGTCGGATTTTTATGCCGCCGAAAGCCACAAGCGGCTCGCCAACGCGCAGGCGCAAGGCTGGCTCAAGGGCGAGGTCGAAACCGCGTTCGCGCGCGACGGCAGGTTTTATGACCATGACGACGGCGTGCGGCCGGATTCCACGCCCGAAAAGCTGGCGGGCCTGAAGCCGGTGTTCGAGCGGCCGTGGGGCCAGGTCACGCCCGGCAATTCCTCGCAGATCACCGATGGCGCGTCGTGGGTGATCCTGGCCTCGGAAGAAGCGGTTGCGAAACACGGTCTGACGCCGAAGGCAATGATTGTCGACAGCCAGTGGTCGGCGCTCGATCCCTCCATCATGGGCCTCGGGCCGGTGCTGTCGTCGAACGAACTTTTGAAGCGCAACAAATTGTCGCTCGGGGATATCGAGACCTGGGAATTGAACGAGGCGTTCGCGACGCAGGTGCTGGGCTGCCTCGCCGCCTGGAACGATGAAAAATTCTGCCGCGAGATTCTGGGCCTCGACGGTGCCGCCGGGCCGATCGACCACGCCAGGCTGAATGTGGACGGCGGCGCCATCAGCCTCGGTCATCCGGTCGGCTGCAGCGGCAACCGCATCGTGCTGCATCTCGTCAATGCGATGAAGCGGCTGGGAACGAGGCGCGGCATCGCCACCGAATGCATCGGTGGCGGGCAGGGCGGCGCCATGCTGATCGAGACGGTGTGATCATGGATTCGAAGATCATGGACCTACTCGGCGACCGCATGCTCGAACTCGGCCCGAAGCCCGAGCCCGACAGCCCCTACCGCCATTTCAAGCTGACCCGCGATGCCGACGGCATCGCCTGGCTATTATTCGACCGCGAAGACGCCAGCGCCAACACGCTGTCCGCCGATTTGATCGAGGAGCTCGAGACGGTGCTGGCCGCGCTGGAAAGCCAGCGTCCCACCGGGCTCGTCGTCCGCTCGGCAAAGCCATCCGGTTTCATCGCCGGCGCCGACGTCAACGAATTTCGCGGCGCCACCGATCCGTGGCCGGTCGAGATCGCGATCGGCCGCGCCCATACCGTGATCGACCGCCTTGAAGGGTTGAGGGTTCCGACCGTCGCGGTGATCCACGGTTTTTGCCTCGGCGGTGGCCTCGAAGTCGCATTGGCCTGTCAATCGCGCATCGCCATCGAGGGCGCGCGCTTTGGCTTTCCGGAGGTGATGCTCGGCCTGCATCCCGGCCTCGGCGGCACGGCGCGCTTCACCAGGCTGGTCAATCCGATGCAGGCAATGACCCTGATGCTGACCGGCAAGACCATCGATGCCCGCAAGGCGAAGTCGCTCGGGCTGGTCGATGCGGTGGCGGAGGAGCGGCATGTCCGTAATGCCGTTCGGGACGCGGTATTCGGCCGGCTGAAGTGCGCCAAACCCGGGCCGTTGAATTGGATCCTGAACCTCGGTCCGGTCAGGGGCTTGCTTGCCAGGCGGATGCGCAGCGAGGCGGAAAAGGCCGCGCCCCACCAGAATTATCCCGCACCCTATGCGCTGATCGATCTCTGGGAACGGCATGGCGACGACAAGCTGGCGATGCTGCGGGCCGAAAAGCCCTCGTTCGCCAAGCTGATGGTGACGCCGACGGCGCAGAACCTGATTCGGGTGTTTTTCCTGCGCGAGCAG
>NZ_JAUYAN010000362.1 GCF_030693485.1 Bradyrhizobium sp.
CGTAATGATGCACGGCTTACGATCCCTCAAAGCCATGCTTCACGGCTGGAGCCTCCGCAACGATGTGTGAATCTCGTAGGGTCAAGCCGGGCGATGACACCGGTATTTGGGCAAACGGCGCAGCGTCGGCCTCGAGGCTTCAATCCCGCCTGAACCTGTAGTCGAACGCGCTCCGATCCGCTTTGATCAGCCCGACCGTCGGCGTCGGGAAATGCACCGGCAGGATCAGCGTATCGGTGTCGGCCACCTCGGCGAAAAATTTTCGGCGCGAGACCGCCGATTGTTTTGGATCCCAGTCCGGTTTCGCCGACCAGTCCGGTTCGCGGCACTGGATCGCGTGGTGCATCAAATCGCCAGCCACCACCGCGCGCTGGCCGCGGGAGAAAATGTTGACGCAGCAATGGCAGGGCGAGTGGCCCGGCGTCGGCGTCAGCGTGATGGTGTCGTCGAGCGCGTAGTCGTCGTCGACCAGCAGCGCCTGGCCGGCTTCGACGATCGGCAGGCAATTGTCGCGGAATACAGTGCCGGGCGGATTGGCGCCGCGCGCGTGCTCGGCCTCCCAGACCGCATATTCCTTTTTGTGAAACACGTATTTCGCGTTCGGGAAGGTCGGCACCCAGCGTCCGTCGCGCAGCACCGTGTTCCAGCCGGTATGGTCGATGTGAAGATGGGTGCAGAACACATAGTCCACGCTCTCGTAGGCGACCCCGAGCGCGAACAGCTCGTTGCGCCAGCGCTCCTTGCCGGGAAAATCGAACGGCGGCGGATGGCCCTTGTCCTCGCCGGTGCAGGTGTCCACCAGAATGGTATGGCGCGGGGTGCGAACGACAAACGTCTGGTAGGTGATGACCATCAGCCCGAGCGCCGCGTCGTACACCTCCGGCTCCATGGCCGGCAGATGGTGCTTGAAGACGGCGTCGTCATAGGCCGGGAAGAAATCCTGCGGCCGCCGCCACGGGCCTTCGCGTTCGATCACCGCATCGATGGTGATGTCGCCGATCCGAAGCTGCTTCATCGCGCAGGCTCCGCCGCGATCTTCGTCAGCAGCGTCATCAGCGCCTCCGGCGCGGTGACGTTCGGCGAGTGACTGGCATCGATCTCGTAATAGCGCCACGCGGGATCGCTTTTGGCTTGCTTGGCAAATGGCCCAAACGTATCCGCCGGCGTGATGCGCGTGGCGTAGATGTAGCTGCGCGGCAGGGTCAGCGCGCCGCCCCGCAGCCTGAGCCCGGTCTCGAAGCACTTGATCGGCATATGGACGCGGCGCGTGCTCAGCCATTCGAGGTCGGCCGGCGAGGTGTCCGGCGGCGTCGGGTTCGGCGGCACCCGCCAGCCGTCGCCGCTGTTCTTGAGCTCCTGCATGCGCGGCCGCGCCACCTCGTTCAGGTCGAGCAGCGACTGGCCGTCGGCGGGCACGAAGGCATCGACATAGATCAGCTTGACGATGCGATCGCGGGCGCGGTCGGCGACCCCGGTGGCGACCATGCCGCCATAGCTGTGGCCGACCAGGACGATGTCGCGCAGGTCTTCGTACCTGATGACGTTGAGGACGTCCTCGATGTGGGTTTCGAGATCGATCGACGGATTGGCCAGATGCGCGCGCTCGCCCAAACCGGTGTAGGTCGGCGTCACCAGCCGATGCCCGCTGGCCGCCATCAGCGGGTGCATCTTCTTCCAGGCCCAGCCGGCCGACCAGGCGCCGTGGCAGACGAGAAACGTTGCTCCCATGATGTTTTTTCCTGTTGGGCAATGCGCCGATGCCGATTTGGCAATACTACCGACCCGTCGCTTGATGTAAACGTCGCCGCCAACTCAGACGCTGTCATTCCGGGGCGATGCGAAGCATCGAACCCGGAATCGCGGGATTCTCAGGGGCGCAATGGCGCCCAATAGTTCGGCTCGTTTCACTCGCGCCCCGGAATGACGACGCAAATGACCACTTTCGCCTACGTGCTGGTGCTGCTCGGCGCGCTCTCCGGCGGATTCGTCTCCGGCCTCGTCGGATTCGGCACGGCGATGACGGCGCTGGGGATCTGGCTCTATGTGCTGCCGCCCACGCTCGCGGTGCCGCTGGTGCTGATCTGTTCGGTGGTCGCCCAGACCTCGACGATGCCGGCGATGTGGCGCAGTTTCGACCTGACGCTGGTCTGGCCATTCCTGATCGGCGGCCTCGCCGGCGTTCCGTTCGGCGTGCTGCTGATCGCCTATGCCGATCCGCAGGTCTTCAAGCTCAGCATCGGCGTGCTGCTGCTGGTGTTTCCGATTGCGCTGTATTTGCAGCGCAGACCGATGGCGTTCACCTTCGGGGGCCGGATCGCGGACGGCGCGATCGGATTTGCCGGCGGCATCCTCGGCGGCCTCGCCGGCCTGTCCGGCGCGCTTCCGACCTTGTGGGCGAGCGTGCGGGGCTGGGGCAAGGACGAGCGCCGCGGCGTTTTCCAGACCTTCAACTGGACCGTCCTGTTCACGGCGTTATGCCTGCAGGCCGGCATGGGCCTCGTCAGGCTGGACGTGATCTGGCTCGCCCTGATCGCGTTCCCGGCGACGATCACCGGCGCGTGGCTCGGCGCGCGGGCCTATCGCGCGTTGAGCGACCGCAATTTCAGGGATCTGGTGCTGGCGCTGCTGTTTCTGTCCGGCGTCGGGCTGGTCTGGAGCAGCATCGGCGCGAAGTAGCCGCACATGCTCCGCCAGCTCAGGACGGAAGCGAAGCCACGGGTTCAGTATCGCGCTTCGCCCCCAGCACCATGCCGCCGGCGACGCCGACGCCCAGCACGTAGATCCAGCCTTCGTGAAAATCGAACAGATGCGAATTGAACAGCGAGGTGAAGATGTTCTGCACGACCACCAGCAGGCCGATCCATGCCGCGAGGCCCTCGCCGCGAAACAGCGTCAGATGTTTCCACCACAACGCAAGCAGCACGACGATCCCGAACACGCCCCACTGGATCGCGACGGCCAGGGTCTGATTGTGCGGGTTTGCCACGACCTCGGCGCGGAAGCCGACCTGGCCGGCTGCCGCCTTTTCGAACAGCCCGCGCGTCGACCCGGTGCCATGCCCGATCACGGGAGCTTCCGCAATAAAGCGCAGCGACTTCTGCCAGAATTCCAGCCGGGAGCCGACTCCGCTTGGATTGCTCTGGACCGTGGTCTGCTGCCAGTCGGCAAGGAACTTGTTGCCGGTGGCGCGCAGGTCCGGCGATACGTTCCAGACCATTCCCGCGAGCAGGATAGCGGCGGAAGCTGCAAATATCGTCGTTCGCCATTTCAGATGAAGCAGGGCGAATACCGCGAGCATGACCGGAATGGTCACCAGCGCGGTTCGCGAAACCACCACGAACACCATGTTGGCCAGCAGGCTGAAGGCAATGACCGCAAGCAGCGCCGCGAGCCGTGTCCTGCCGGCTCGCACCGCCATCATGATCGGATAGGCCAGCGCCACCGCGCACAGCGCGAACTCATGGCTTTGCGCGATATAGTTCTTGACGAAGATCCCCCGCATCGTGGCGTCATCCTTGAGCGTGAGGTCAGGCTCGAAGGTAACGGCCCAGGACACGACCATCAGCAGCGTGCAGGACGCCAGAAAGGCGATGAAGACCCACAGGCCGCGCGGCGAGCGTTCGAAATGATAGAACAGCAGCGGCAGCAGCAGCAGTTTGGCGGTCGGGCTGACCGCATGGAGCCGGGCACCCCAGGATGCGTCCGACCACAGGGTTCCCACCAGCGCCAGCGCGAACAAGGCGATCGGCAGCGCCGAGATCGGCCGTAGCAGCGAGCGCAACAAGGCGCGCGGCTCGATGGTCGGGATCAGCGCGACGAGCCAGAGCACCGCAGCGATTGCAACGCCGGAGGTCGACCACGGCAGCAGGAGCACGATCAGGACCGTCAGCAGATCGATATTGAGGATCCGCGCGGCCGGGTCGTGCCGCGCGGACCAGATGACCGAAAGCCAGGAGGCGCCGGGCTCTCTTCGTATGGCGTCAGTCATCCTTGTTCCCTTGCGCCCCGCGACGGCACCGCGACACCCATTCTACGCCGCGGAGGTGCCCGTCCGCAAATTTGAGTACGTCATTCCGGGACGCATCGAAGATGCGAACCCGGAATAACGACTACTCCGCCGCCGAAATGCGGCCGAACTCCGTCGCCTGCCGTTCGAACAGGCCACGATAGATTCCGCCCGCGCGATTGGCCAGCATGGCATGGGCGCCCTGCTCGACGATGTCGCCGCGGTCGAACACCAGGATCCGGTCGAGGCTGCGCACCGTCGACAGCCGGTGTGCGATCACGATCGAGGTGCGGCCTTTCATCAGCCGTTCCATCGCCTGCTGGATCAGCGCCTCGGATTCGGAATCCAGGCTCGACGTCGCCTCGTCCAGAATCAGCACCGGCGCATCGGCCAGAAACGCGCGCGCCAGCGCCACGCGCTGCCGCTCGCCGCCGGACAGCTTGACGCCGCGCTCGCCGACCAGCGTGCCGTAGCCTTTCGGCAGCCGCAGGATGAACTCATGGGCATTGGCCAGCCGCGCCGCCTGCTCGATCGCCGCCATGCTGGCGCCCGGCCGGCCATACGCGATGTTCTCGGCCAGTGACCGGTGAAACAGGATCGGGTCCTGCTGCACGATGGCGATCTGGCTGCGCAGCGAATACTGTGTCGTCAGCGCGATATCCTGACCGTCGATCAGGATACGCCCGCCGCTGACATCGTAGAGCCGCTGCACCAGTTTGACAAAAGTCGTCTTGCCGGAGCCGGAGCGGCCGACCAGTCCGACACGCTCGCCGGCGCGGATGTCGACCGACAGGCCGTCATACAGCGGCTCGCGGTGGCCGCC
>NZ_JAUYAN010000015.1 GCF_030693485.1 Bradyrhizobium sp.
TTTAATACCTTATTTCAGTTCGGCCGGTTGAGCGCCGCCACCGGCACGGACGCCGGGCGACCAGCGCGCGGGTTGTCCTTGCGGGCCAGCATCTGCTGCAGGTAGGCGACGTTGGCGGCCGCTTCCTCTGCCGGCAGGTCGGCCTTGACGATGCTTTCCGCTTCACTGAAGCGGCCCTGCAGGCCGACCACGAGGCCGAGATTTTGCCGCACCCGCGCATCGGCGCGCGCGCTGCCGTAGGCGCGGCGGAGGGTCTCTTCGGCTTTCGGCAGATCCTTCGACAGGACGTAGGACAGGCCGAGATTGGACAGCACCGACGGCTCCTCCGGCACGATCGCCAGGGCGCCGGCATAATAGCGCCTTGCGTCGTCATGCCGGCCGAGCTGATCGAGCGCGGTTCCCTGCACCGACAGAATGCGCCAGTCGGGATTGTCGGGCGAATGGGCGCGGGAGAGCACGTCGAAGGCCCGCTGCGAATTGCCGTTGTCGGCGAGCGCGCGGCCATAGCCGGCGAGCAGCGCCTTGTTGCCGGTATGGGCGATGGTGGCCTGCTCGAACACCGCAACCGCCTGGGCGCGCTGCCCGGTGGCGCGGAGCGCCTGGCCGTAGCGCAGCGCGGCGTCGGCATCCTTGGGATTGGCGCGATAGCGTTCGCCGTAGACTTCGACGGCGCGGCGCGGATCGGCCTCGGCGCCGGAACCCGGATTGGGACTTGCTTCGGCTTTCGAGCCGATCGAGCCCGTGATGTCGGACATGGTCTTACAGCCGCCAAGGCTTGCGGCCAAAATCGCCGTCACGGCCGCGGACGCTAGAAGCCGGGCAAGACTGGAGGGCTGACGCATGGCACATAACTCACGATATCGGGCTAATCGACCGAGCCGAACACGCCAGCAATAGACCGTTAACCCTAATGTCTGGTTAATTGGGGCACTACCCGCCCCGCCATGCCCGTTTGCCCAGGGAAACCGAGAACCGCATGCCATCCGTGTTCGAGACCGCGCCTGCTCCCGCCATTCCCATTACCTTTGCGACCAAGGCGACGTGGGATGCGATCCGCGCCGGCCTCCCCGCCGAGAACAGGCAGTTCGCGCTGGCCAACGGTTTTGCGGCCAAGCCCGGGGCCTGCCTGACGCTGCCTTCGGCGGACGGCAACATCGCGCAGGTGCTGTTCGGGCTTGAGGACGAAACCAGCAAATTCCGCGACCTGTTCCGGCCCGGCGCCCTGCCCGGCCTGCTGCCGCCGGGTCTCTACCGCTTCGCCAATGCGCCGCATGACATCAGGCTCGCCACGCTGGCCTTCGCGCTCGGCTCATACCGCTTCAGCCGCTACCGCAAGAACGATGCGCCCGGGGTCCGGCTGGTGCCGCCCGAGGGCGTCGACGTCGCCGATATCGCACGAATGGCTGAAGCCGCGACGCTGGCCCGCGACCTCATCAATACGCCGTCGAACGACATGGGACCGGAAGAACTGGCGCTGGCCGCCGCCGAACTTGCCAAGCGCTTCGGCGCCAGTTTCAGCGCCATCGTCGGCGACGATCTGACCCGTCAGAATTTTCCGCTGATTCATGCGGTGGGAATGGCGTCGCCGCGGGCGCCGCGGCTGATTGATTTTTCCTGGGGCGACCCTGGGCATCCCAGGGTGACGCTGGTGGGCAAGGGTGTCTGCTTCGACACCGGCGGGCTCGATCTGAAACCGTCGAGCGGCATGCTGATCATGAAGAAGGACATGGGTGGCGCCGCCAATGTGCTGGCATTGGCGCACATGGTGATGGATGCGAGACTGAAGGTGCGGCTGCGAGTGCTGATCCCGGCGGTCGAGAATGCGGTCGCCGGCAACGCGTTTCGGCCGCTCGATATCTTCACATCGCGCAAGGGCCTCACGGTGGAGATCGGCAACACCGACGCCGAGGGACGGCTGGTGCTGGCCGACGCGCTGGCGCTGGCCTGCGAGGAAAAGCCGGATCTGCTGATCGATATGGGCACCCTGACCGGCGCGGCGCGGGTGGCGCTGGGACCGGATCTGCCGCCGTTCTACACCAATGACGAGACGCTGGCGCTCGACGTCGCGGCTCACGCGAAAGCGGAGAACGATCCGATGTGGCGATTGCCGCTGTGGCCGGCTTACGATTCCTGGCTGGATTCCAAGGTCGCCAACCTCAACAACGCGCCGTCGGGCGGCTTTGCCGGCTCGATCACCTGCGCGCTGTTCCTGCAGCGTTTCGTCGAGCACGCCACCCGCTGGCTGCATGTCGATATCTACGGCTGGACGCCATCCGCCAAACCGGCGCGCCCCGAGGGCGGCGAATGCCAGGCCGCGCGGGCGATCTACAAGCTGCTGGGCGAACGCTATGCATGATCCCCGCCTGACGCCGGCACGCGGTGACCTCGCCGCGCAATATCTCGAAGGCACGGTCAAGGCGGCGCGCTTTGTCGCCGGCGATGAATTCGAGATCTCGGAAGCGATCGCGCCGCTGCGCATCGGCCCGTCGTCCGACTCCGAACTCGCGACGCAGGCGCTGCTCGGCGAGCGCGTCACGATCTATGACCGCAACGGCGAGGGTTTTGCCTGGGGCCAACTCAACCGCGACGGCTATGTCGGCTGGCTTCCCGACCGCGCACTGACAAGACCCGGCGCAGCGCCGACCCACAAGGTTACGGCGTTGCGGACCTTTGCCTTCCCTGGCCCCTCGATCAAGCTTGCGCCCGTCGATACGCTGGTGATGGGAACGACGCTGAGGGTGGCGCGCGAGGAAGGCGACTTCGCGGTGACGCCGCAAAACTGGTATCTGCCGCGACGGCACCTCGGCGGCATCGACGAAATGGCGAAGGATTTCGTCGCGGTGGCCGAGCGTTTTGTCGGCACGCCGTATCTGTGGGGCGGCAAGAGCAGCCTTGGCATCGATTGTTCCGGCCTGGTGCAGGTGGCGTTGAACGCCGCCGGAACTGGCTGCCCACGCGACAGCGACATGCAGCGCGACGGGCTCGGCCGGGCGCTGGATGCGGCGGAAGCCGGGCGGCTGCAGCGCGGCGACCTGATGTTCTGGAACGGCCATGTCGCGATCGCGCGCGATGCCGAGACCATCGTGCATGCCAATGCGCATCACATGGCGACGGTGATCGAAAATACAAGCGACGCCATCGCGCGCATCATGGCGGCGGGCAGCGAGATTCTGACGATCAGGCGGCTGACGTGAACGCCATCTTGTGGATCAAGTCTGACGCTTGGTGCCAATTCCCACATGCGAAAGCGATCAGACGTGAACGACATCTTGGGCCCGGAGAGTCGGATCGAAACCTTTGGTTCCGAATCCGGTTTATTCCCAACTCCGGACATGTCGCCGCGCCGCACCAACTGACACAATGTGCCACAGACGGCCGTTGGGCAGACTCATTCGATCACGTCATCCGTGCGCGCGAGCAGCGATAATGACACAGCGTGGTCTGAGTGCCTCAGCTGGTTTGAGATCGATGATAAAGCGGTGCGTGCTCGGGGAGCGCACGGGAAGTCCGACTTCTATCCCGCATTTGTCTTGGGGCTAAAAACATCGGAACCTTTCCGTGCGACAAGTGTTATCTCGTCGAGGGAAGATCCAGCGAGTTTTAAGGATGAAGCTACGATTGCCGAAATGCCCGAATTGCTCTCGACCGATGAGGGTCGCCCGCACCATACTGGCCAGGACAGAGGTGCCAGAGGTTAACGTGTACGAATGCAGGCCGTGTAGAGTCTCGTACACAACAGAAGACCACTTATCCATAGCGGGCACGCACCCCCCTACGGCAACTACGGGTAGACAGTTCTGGTGAGCCGCGCGCGCACATCCCTGCACCGCTGAAATCTACATCAAGCGCAAGCACGGCTAGCGTGCGGATCGGCCCTGTCTCAATTGGCGCGGCGCGCTTGCAAGGTGGCCAGAGGAATGTCGAGTTCGTATACGACGCCTTCCGGCTCATATCTCAATCGAACATTACCATGAAGCTGTTCGGCAAGGCGATTGATGAGGCGTGTCCCGAAACTGCGCCGAGTCGGCTCCCGGACCACTGGTCCCCCACTCTCGGTCCATGTCAGCTTTAACCGTTGCGCCTTGTCATCGACTATCGATGTGATGTTGATGCGTCCCGTGGTGTTGGACAACGCACCGTATTTGACCGCATTCGTGCATAGTTCATTGAGAGACATAGTGAGCGGCAGGACCGCGTCTGAAGCGATCTCGATGTGAGTGTCTTGAACGACAAACCGTCGGACATTTGAGTTATCGAATGGTTCGGTTGCGTCATGAATGACGTCGATCAATTTCGCGCCAGCCCAGTTTGATTCCAGCAACAGATCATGCGCCCTGCCCAAGGCAACCAAACGGCCTTCGACAGCCAATCGGCCTTCTTCCAGGTTCTGCGCAGATCCCAAGCTCTGCGAGGTGATGGCAACCACCGTCGCCAGCATATTCTTCACTCGATGATGCAACTCCTTCAACAGCAGATCCTGAAATCGCTTGGTGACCTCGGCGTCTCGTATCGCAGCGACCACGATCAGTCCATCGGGGGTACGATGCGGGCTCAGGCTGATCTCGACCTGGAACTCGCTGCCGTCCTTACGAAGGGCATGCAACTCCAACCCAATGCCCATCATGCGTGGCGTCGGGTCGATCAAGAAACGATCCAGATGACCCGCATGAAGGTCCCTGTACCGCTCCGGAATAAGGATACTAAGCGGTTTGCCAGCCAGTTCGTCGGGGAGGTAACCGAACATAGCCTCGATGCGGTTACTAGCGAAATTAATACGGCTGGTCTTGTCAATGATAATTACGGCATCCGGACTTTCCTCCAGGAAGCCGTGGAACTCGTCTTCGCTGCTGAGCCTCGGGTTCGCGACGGCGAGCCAATCGGTGCGATCGCTACGCCGAGCCGGATTGTCAGTGGCTTTGGGCGGCTCCTTCATTGAAGTCGTCGCTTTCGTCTTCTTCAAGGCGCAACTCACGTCAACGCGCTAACTCGCTTCAAGCCAGCAAACTTAAACTTACGTGCGGCGGAGATAGTGGAATTGATCTTGATCAACTTGAACGCCCCCGCGCCCGCGAAGCGATCGCGCGGATCAAAGCGGCCGCAGCGAGGTGTTGGCGATCAAGCGGCTGGCGGGAACGCCATCTCGTGGATGAAGTCTGACGCCTGTTTTCCACTCCCACCCACGAAATCGATCAGACTTGAATGTCGTCTTGGGCCTGGAGAGTCGGATCGAAACCGTCGGCCACGAGTCCGGTTTACTCCCAACTCCGGACATATCGCCGCGCCGTACCAAATGACGCCAAGTGCCGATAGCCGACCGCGACTTGATCTAGAGTTCCGGCGTTCGATAAAGTGTCTTGCCGCCGACCCTGATATCGACGTCGAGCAGGTACTGCTTCAGCCCTGCGCGGTCGATTTCGACGCCGAGCCCAGGCTTGTCGGGGGCCGAGAGTTCACCGTTGCGGTCG
>NZ_JAUYAN010000017.1 GCF_030693485.1 Bradyrhizobium sp.
AGTTCTGTCCGAACTGCTTCGTCTCGTCGGAGTTGATGCCGTACGCTTCCAGCGTGGCCGGCGACTCCTTTGAGAAGTCCACCAGTTCCGGGCCCGCCGTCTGCATGCGGTAGGCGAGTTCATACGACGCGATGCGCGAGGCGATCCGCGATGCAATGCGCCGGGACGACCGCGTGTTTCTGATGGGAGAGGATGTCGGCCATTATGGCGGGTGCTACGGGGTGAGCAAGGGACTCTTGGCGGAATTCGGCGCGGAACGGATCCGCGATACGCCGCTGTCGGAATCCGGCTTTACCGGCGCCGGCATCGGTGCGGCGATGGCTGGCATGCGCCCGATCGTCGAACTGATGACGGTGAATTTCAGCCTGCTCGCGCTCGATCAGATCCTCAATACGGCGGCCACGCTGCGCCACATGTCAGGAGATCAGTTCGGCGTGCCGCTGGTCATTCGCATGGCGACCGGCGCCGGCCGCCAGCTTGCGGCCCAGCATTCGCACAGTCTCGAAGGCTGGTATGCCCACATTCCGGGTATTAAAGTGCTGACGCCGGCAACCGTGGAGGATGCCCGCGGCATGTTGTGGACAGCATTGCAGGATCCCGATCCGGTGCTGATCTTCGAGAATGTCATGCTCTATAACATGACCGGCATGCTGGCTGCGGACGCCGGTCCGGTTGACATCGCCAGGGCCGCCGTCCGCCGTCCCGGCCGCGATATTTCACTCGTCACCTATGGCGGTTCGCTGTGGAAGACGCTCGAAGCCGCCACGGTCCTCGCCGCCGATAATATCGATGCCGAGGTGGTCGATTTGCGCAGCCTGAGGCCGCTCGACGACGCGACCATCATGGCGTCGGTCGCCAGGACGCGCCGGGCGGTCATCATCGACGAAGGCTGGCGCAGCGGCAGCCTGTCGGCGGAAATCGGCATGCGTATCGTCGAGCAGGCATTCTGGGAACTGGACGCGCCGATCGGCCGCGTATGCAGCGCGGAGGTGCCGATTCCATATCCCCGGCATCTGGAGAGCGCGGCGATTCCGCAGGTCTCCAACATCGTCGCGGCTGCCAAAGCCGTGCTTGGGCGGGCATAGACTGT
Organism: Bradyrhizobium sp.; assembly: GCF_030693485.1. Lineage (GTDB taxonomy): Bacteria > Pseudomonadota > Alphaproteobacteria > Rhizobiales > Xanthobacteraceae > Bradyrhizobium. The sequence goes on from NZ_JAUYAN010000017.1 coordinate 1,091, forward strand.
GACCGAATTCCGCATGCCCTCCCTCGGCGCCGACATGGAAGCGGGCACGCTGGTGGAATGGCTGGTCAAACCCGGCGACCGGGTCAAGCGTGGCGACATCGTTGCAGTGGTGGAGACCCAGAAGGGCGCGATCGAGATCGAAATCTTCGAGGCTGGCAAGATCGAGCGGATTCTCGTCGGGCTCAACACCAAGGTGCCGGTCGGGACGCCGCTTGCACTGATTCAAACCGAAGGCGGGGAAACCGCTGCCCCCCCGGCTCCGCCTTCGATGCCGGCGCCCGTTGCGCCGCCATCGCCGCCATCGCCATCGCCAGCGCCGCCGCCGCCGGTCGCGTCGGCTTGCGTAGCACGCGCACGGGTGTCGCCGGCGGCGCGGCGGTTCGCCGAGACGCACGGCATCGATCTATCAAGGGTGACTGGAAGTGGTCCGGCGGGGGCGATCGTCCTTGCCGACGTCGAGCGCCCTCCCGGCGTGACGGTTGCGCCACCGGACAGGAAGCCCGCGCCCGGGCTCGATCTCGACGCCATGCGAACGGCGATCGCCGCCGCCATGGCGCGATCGAAACGGGAAATTCCCCATTATTATCTCGAGCACCATGTCGACGTCACCGCCAGCGAGCAATGGCTGGTCCGCATCAATGCGGGGCGAGCGCCCGACCACCGTCTGCTGATCGGCGCGCTCATGATCAGATCGGTCGCCCTGGCTGCGCGCCGCTTCCCTGCCTTCAACGGCTTTTATCGTGAGGGCAAATTCGAACCGTCGAGCGCCGTGCATGTCGGCGTCGCGATCGCCATTCGCGGGGGCGGGCTGGCGGCGCCGGCCCTGCATGACGCCGATCGAATCCCGCTCGACGAGCTGATGGCGCGCATGCGTGACCTCGTTCAGCGTACCCGTGCCGGTCGCATTCGCAGTTCGGAGATCTCCGATCCGACGATCACGGTGACGAGTCTGGGGGAACGCGGCGTCGAAACACTGTACGGCATCATTTATCCGCCGCAGGTGGCGATCGCCGGCTTCGGCAGGATCGTGACGCGGCCATGGGTCATCGACGGCGCCATCGGACCGCGTTCGCTCGTCACCATCACGCTGTCCGCCGACCATCGGGTCAGTGACGGACATGCCGGTGCGTTGTTCCTGGCCGAGATCGGCAGGCTGCTGCAGGAGCCCGACAAGCTATGAATGACCTCGACATCCGCAAAGCGGTCAAGGAAGAACTCAACAATATCGCCCCCGAAATCGATCTGGCGGCGATCGATCCTGCCGGGGACTTGCGTGAAGCCCTGGACATCGACTCCATGGATTTCCTGACTTTCATCACCGCCATCCACCATCGCCTCGGCGTCGACATCCCCGAACTCGACTATCCGAAGCTCGTCACACTCGACGGGGCGGTCGCCTACATCGCGGCACGCCTCGGGCCGATCAAGAAGTAAAGGGCCACGGGTGCGCGGGCCCGGAAGAAGCCCCGAATCGGCACACTCAAACGGTCCGATTGTCCCCGGGACAACCCAATGGCGTTCGATCGGTGCGGGCGCGGGTCCGCTTTGGTGCGCAATGGCGCATGGGAGCCCGCCGCCGGAGCGGGTCGCGAAGGCTGTTCCAATTGGTTCTGCCCGTGTAGGCTCTCAGCTCTGCGGGCCTGGGCAAGGTGAGCCAACAATCACCGGCGGCCGGCAGATGAGGGAAACGAATGACCGAACTCCGATATCTGGCGCCTGCCACGCTCGACGAAGCCATCAAGGCCCTTGCGTCAGCCGGGAGCGCCGGGCGCATCCTGGCGGGTGGCACCGATCTGCTGGTGCAAATGCGTTCCGGCGCGGTGAAACCGGGCGTGATCGTCGACATCAAGAAAATCGCCGAAATGACCGCGATCGAGGAGACCGCCGATGGCGGTTTTCGAATCGGCGCCGCCGTTCCGGGTGCGGTGCTGGCAGAGCATCCGCGCTTCGGCAAGGTCTGGCCCGGCCTGCTGGAGGCGATCAACCTGATCGGCTCCATCCAGGTCCAGGGCCGCGCCTCGGCGGGCGGCAATCTCTGCAACGGCTCGCCGGCCGGTGACAGCGTGCCGGCTCTGGTCGCCGCCGGTGCCATTGCCACGCTGCAGGGCCCGGGCGGCCGCCGCGAGATGAAGGTGGAAGACGTGCCGGCCGGTCCGGGCCGCACCAACCTCAAGCCTGGTGAAATCCTGGTCAGCTTCACGCTGCCGCCGCGCCCGAAGGGGTCGAGCGACGCTTACTTGCGCATGATCCCGCGCACCGAAATGGACATCGCCGTGGTTGGCGTCGGCGTCAGCCTCACCATCAAGGACGGCGTCTGCACCGCCGCCCGCGTTGGCCTCGGCGCGGTCGCGCCGACCGTGCTGCTGGTCGAGGCGGCCGCCAGGGCTTTGATTGGAAGCAAGCTCGACGACGCGGCACTGAAGGCCGCGGCCGCCGCCTGTTCCGCCGCCTGCCGTCCGATCGACGACAAGCGCGGCACTATCGTTTACCGCACCAAGGTTGCCGGCGTGTTGTTGAAGCGCACGGTTGCGATCGCCGCCAAGCGCGCCGGAGGGAATTAGGATCATGGCCAAGCTGCACGTATCCACCACCATCAACGGCGAGCCGATGGAGTTTCTCTGCGAGCCGTCCGACACCATGCTCGACGCGCTGCGCGGGCCGCTCGGCCTCACCGGCTCGAAGGAAGGCTGCGCCTCCGGCGATTGCGGCGCCTGCAGCATCACGCTGGACGACCGGCTGGTCTGTTCCTGCCTGATGCTGGCGGTCGAGGCTGAAGGCCACCAGTTGCAGACCATCGAGGGCATGGCCCACGGCGACAAGCTGCATCCGCTCCAGCAGAAATTCCTGGAAATGGCGGCCCTGCAATGCGGCATCTGCACTTCGGGCATGCTGATCGCCTCCGATGCGCTGCTGCGGAAGAATTCGAAGCCGAGCGAGGAAGAGGTCCGGTTCTGGTTGGCCGGCAATCTTTGCCGCTGCACCGGTTACGACAAGATCGTGCGGGCGGTGATGGAAACCGCCGATGAAATGCGGGAGGCAGCGCAATGAACGTCGTTACCAACAACAAGTGGATCGGCCAGAGCACCATCAGGCCCGACGGCGCCGACAAGGTCACCGGCCGCGCGGCCTACGCCGCCGATACCAACATGCCCGGCATGATCTGGGGCAAGGTGCTGCGCAGCCCGCATCCGCACGCCCGCATCAAAT
>NZ_JAUYAN010000021.1 GCF_030693485.1 Bradyrhizobium sp.
ATGCAATTCGATACCAAGATCGCGGTCGTGATCCGGACCGACCTCGAGGCGTGGCAGAAGCTCAACGTTGCGGCGTTTCTGACCTCGGGCATTGCCGCGGCCTTTCCCGAATGCATCGGTGAGCCCTATGCCGACGGCTCCGGCACATCGTATTTGTCGCTGATCGGCCAGCCGATCCTGATCTATGGCGCCGACCGGCTACAGCTTTCCCGCGCGCTCGAACGCGCGCTGGCGCGTGACGTGAAGCCCGCCGTCTATACCGAGGACATGTTCAGGACCACGCATGACGCCGCCAACCGCGCGGCGGTGCGGGCGGTGATCCGCGCCGAACTCAACCTGGTCGGGCTCGCCATGCGCGCCGAGCGCAAGGTGATCGACAAGATCGTCGACGGGCTGAAGTTTCACAACTAATCTGGATCAAGCCGACGCCGCTGGCCTGTGTCGTATTGGCGGACCGATCTGAACGGCTGGCAGTTCGGCGCTGGGGGAAGCGAACATGACGGCGGTGACCAAAATCGTCTTTCTCGGCGCCAGCAGTGCCTCGTTCGGCATCAGCATGTTCCGGGACCTGTTCTCCACGCACGATCTGGCCGGAAGCACCCTGGTTCTGGTGGGCCGGAATGCCGACCGGCTGGCGCGCGCCGGGCGGCTGGCAAAACTGCTCAACGACAAATTCGGCGCGGGACTGAAGATCGAATGCAGCACCGACTGGCGGGCCGCGCTCGACGGCGCGCAGTTCGTCATCCACTCGACCGTCATCGACCGCAACCGGCTCTGGAAACTCGATTGGGAGGTGCCGCGCAAGTATGGCATCCGCCATACACTCGGCGAGAACGGCGGTCCGGGCGGGCTGTTCTTCACCCTGCGCACCTTGCCGGTGGTTTTCGATTTCGTGCGCGAGATGGAGCGGCGCTGCCCGCAGGCGCTGTTCATCAATTTCTCCAATCCGGAAAGCCGTATCGTGCTGGCGCTCGGGCAATACAGCAGCATCCGCACCATCGGCCTGTGCCACGGAATTTTCATGGCGCGCGGTGCGGTCGCCTCCATTCTCGGGCTGCCTTACGAACGGGTGGAGGTGTGGGGCGCGGGCCTCAATCACTTCCAGTGCCTGACCCAGATCCGCGACCGCGAGACCGGCGCCGACCTCTATCCGATGCTGCGCGAAAAGGAGAGGGATTTCGACCCCAAGGTCTCGCCGCTGTCGCGGAATCTGTTCCAGGCCTTCGGCTACTGGCTCGGCTGCGGCGACGGCCATGTCGGCGAATACCTGGCGTATGGCTGGGAAGCCGGCGAGGGCGGCTACAATTTCGAATGGGACGAAGGCGAGCGGGCCAAAACCGAAAAGACGATCGACGACGTGCTTTCAGGAGCCGCGGAGATTCCCTGGTGGTGGCTGACCGCGTCGGGCGAGCGCGCCGTCGCCGTCATCGCGGCGGTGCTGCACGACCGCAAGCAACTGATCGAATCCGGCGTGGTCTATAACCAGAAAACGATTCCAAACCTGCCGGCCAGCGCCGCCGTGGAAGTGCCTGTGATGGCGGATATGGCCGGCATTCATCCGGTTTCGCTGGGTCCGTTGCCCGACGCCGTCGCAAAACTCATGACCGTTCAGGTCAATGTGCAGCAACTCGCCGTCGAGGCTTCGGTACATGCCTCGAAGGAACTGGCGCTGCAGGCGTTGCTGATCGATCCCGTCGTCAATTCCGCGGACGCGGCGCGGCATCTTCTCGACGAACTCTGGGAAATCAACCGGCCTTATATCCGCAAATGTATCTAGTACCTGAAATTGCAAACCGGTGTTGCAGCGAGACGGTGCCGCGACCCTTCCGGCGTGCTTTTCCCCGGTCACGCCGATGTGAAATCGGTTTCCAAGGTTGGATTTGACGATAACTGACCAGTAGGATCCGCCGTTCGGCTTCTGGCGGCGAAGCTACGCCATGGTGGTCAAGGAATTCATCCAGCTGCGGCGCGACCGGGTCTCGTTCGCGATGATCGTGATGATCCCGGTGATGCAGCCTGCCCACCGTAGCGCTGTATCTGCAGATGAAGGCGATGGGGCCGGCGCAGGCGCTGGCCTTCGTGGTGCCGCTGGCCTACTTCATCTTCATCATTCTTTCGACGCTGCGGCTCGATTTCTGGCTGTCGGCCTTCACCGGCTTGGTCGCGGCGGCCGAATTGTTCGCGATGGCGATGTTGTACCGGCCGGAACAATTCGCCGCCGAGCCGGCGCCGGACTTTGCCTTCCACCTCGTGCGTTGCATCGTCATTCTGGTTTGTGGCGTGCTGGCGGGCGCGGTCGGCATGCAGCTGCGCCGGCAGTTCGAGGCCAGCATCAAGGCTGCGACCGCGCGCGACCGCATCACCAATCTGTTCGGCCAGCACGTCTCGCCGCAGGTGGTCGAGCGGCTGATGGCGGAGGGCAAGAGCACCGACAGCGAAATCCGCCGGGTCGCAGTGATGTTCGTGGATTTTCGCAGCTTTACCGCCGGCGCCAGCACCCGCACGCCGCGGGAAGTGGTGGATCGGCTCGACGGCGCATTCGCGACGCTGGTCGACATCCTCGATCGCCATGGCGGCATCGTGAACAAGTTTCTCGGCGACGGATTCCTGGCGCTGTTCGGCGCGCCGCTCGATGCACCCCATCCGGCGCGCCATGCGGTCGCGGCAGCCCGCGAAATGCTGGAAGCCAACGAGCGCGTCAACCGCGAGTCGAGCTGGCCGCTGCGGATCGGCATCGGTATTCACGTCGGCGATGTCGTCGCCGGCAATATCGGTTCGTCGCGGCGCAAGGAATACACCGTGATCGGCGACACCGTGAATTTTGCCGCGCGGCTGGAAGCGCTCAACAAGGAATTCAATTCGCAGTTCCTGGTCTCGGCGGCCGTGCACGAGGCCTTGGGGCAGGACCGCGACGATGCGAAATCGCTCGGCGAGGTCGCGATCAGGGGTTACGATCGGCCGATGACGGTGTGGCAATTGGGATGAGGGGGGCGCTGGATACAGCGGGTGTCGTCCCCGCGAACGCGGGGACCTATACGCCGCGTCAGCGATGATTTCAACAGGTCTCACACCTGCCTCTTACCGATAGTACACGGTGTATGGGTCCCGGCTCAGCGCTCGCGAAGCTCGCTTGGCCGGGAAGACGAGAATTTTACGATCCTCTACACCTGCTGCGCCGCCAGATTCTCGATTTTCACCCCGTTGCGCTCCTCGATAATCTCGGCGATCCATTGCCGGTGGCATTCGCGGTGATCGCGCTCGTAGCAGAGGATGCAGACCGGGCCGGCCTGGCTGACCAGCGCGGAGAGTTCGTCGAGTTCTTCCCGCGCCTGCGGCGTCTTCAGGTGCTTGGCATAGATCTTGTGCAGTGCGCCGAACTGGCCGCTGCGCGCGGCCTCGCGGCCGTCTTTCGGCGTACCGAGCCCGCGCAGGTGCAAATAGGAAATGCCGCGGGCATCAAGCCCGGCGGCAAGCTGGTTCTTGGAAAAGCCCGGACGGCGCGACGACGCCACCGCGCGCACATCCACCAGCAGCTTGACGCCGGCCGCTTCGAGTTCATCGAGCACGGCCTTGGCCGGTGTCTGCTCATAGCCGATGGTGAAGAGTTTCCTGGTCCTGCCCATCCGATGCGTCCGTTACTTCACCCGCTCGATCAACTCCATCGCGCCTGATGGCGCGCGCACCTTGCCCTCGTGGATCACATAGGCGAACACGTCGCGCGGGACTTTCTTGGCGCTTGTCGCATCGGCGCGCGGCAGATCGTCCGGCTCGCCGCCACCGGCCCAGACCTGCAACCGCCTGGCCCAGGCGTCGAGTTGCTTCGGCGGATAGCAGGTCTTGAGCTCGTCATTGCCCTTCTGCAGCCGTGCATAGACGAAATCGCCGGTGATGTCTGATATCGCCGGATATTTGCCGTGCTCGGCGTACACCACCGGCGTTTCGAATTGTCGCAGCAGCGCGATGAAGTCGGGCGCGGCAAAACTGTCGTGCCGCACCTCCACCACATGGCGCAGCGTGCGACCCTCCAGCTTGCGCGGCAATAGCTCGAGAAACTTGCCGAAGTCCGCCTCGTCGAATTTCTTGGTCGGCGCGAATTGCCACAGCACCGGGCCGAGCCGGTCGCCCAGCTCCAGCACGCCGGAATCGTAAAACCGCTTCACGGAATCGCCGGCCTCCGCCAGCACCCGCCGGTTGGTGGCGAAGCGCGGCCCCTTCAGCGAAAACACGAACCCGTCCGGCACCTCGCGCGCCCATTTGCGAAAGCTCTCCGGCTTCTGCGAGCCGTAATAGGTGCCGTTGATCTCGATCGAGGTCAGTTTTGAGGCGGCGTATTCCAGCTCGCGATGCTGAGGTAGTTTTTCCGGGTAAAAGGTTGATCTCCAAGGAGGAAATGTCCAACCGCCGACGCCTATTAGGATGCGGCCGGACTTTTCTGCGGCGGACTTTTTAGCTTTAGGCTCTTTTGAGGCTCTCATTGGGGGTATTCCATCAGCGGAACGCTATTCCTAGCGGCTTGCCAAATTGTTCTCTTTTCGTTCTTATCAGGCCAATGAGGGTTGGTCCATGCAACTTGCCACTATCAGAGCAGAAATCGAACAAATGCGCCGCCAGATTGCCCGGCAGCGCAAAGAGATTCTAGACCTTCAACGGGCCGGCATACCGACCACGCCGGCCGAAGAGCTGCTGGCGCGGATGCTGACTAAAGTGGAAGAGCTGTGCGCTCAGCGCGACCGGCTGGTTGGGGAGTCGCGCAGAAAATATGAGGGTAAGGACAAGTTTATCCTCGGTCCACAAATCCGTATCGGCGGGAAGCGGGGCTGACGCAGTGGCAGCATATGATCCTCTCAAATGGTACAACGACAAGGCCGACAATCCGCCGTGGATAGCAGCGCTTGCCGAAGTGGTAGCGCGACTTACAATACTTGGTCGGCTTGATGATGTTGCGATAGCGCCGTATGTGCTGGAACGTTTCGCTATGTCCCTGGCCGGAATCGAACAGCTGCCGATAAGGCCTCAAAATAAGGCTTTCTAGAAGCACTCCGAACGCGTACTCGCAGCCTTACTCACGCGATTTTTGGTCCCAAGTCAGGGCTGGTTCGGTTCTTATTCTATCGGTACTCCTCGACGGCCTCCCCAAAAGTATTTTCGGTTGGTCTCGTGAATAGAACCACTGCGACTCATGGTTCTACATGGAAGAAGATTGTATTTAATCCATAGTACTCGACGCGGTTGGATAAGGCGTTGAGTTGGTTCATAAATGTGCTTCTTGGCCTGGCAGCGAAGGATCGCACTCATGCAATCGATATTCTCGAACGCCTTATCCAGAGCGGTAGCAAAACACATCGGTCTTTCTGCGACAAGGCAGGAGACGCTGTCGTGGCTAACGCTGTTGATGATGCAGCACGGGACGATAAGCCTTTGGCGGCTGGCGGCCTACGTGGCAAGCGCGGTGCAGACCGCCTCGGTGCAGCGGCGGTTTTATCGGTTTTCCAGTTTGTGCGGCTTGACGGTGCGCACTCGGCGCGCGTGGTGGTCGAGCTGCTGGGTCTTTCCGACAAGCCGTGGGTTCTGGCGATTGATCGCACGAACTGGGATTTCGGCAAGACCACGATCAACATCCTGATGATCTCGGTGACCTGGAACGGGATGGGCATTCCGCTGCCTGTGGATGGTGCTGCCAACCGCGGGAAATTCGAACACCTCAGAACGAACAGAGCTTCTGGATCGCCTGCGCGCGGCATTTCCGAGCATGAAGATTGCGGCACTGATGGGCGATCGCGAGTTTATTGGCGATGCATGGATGGCCTATCTGCAGCGCGAGAAGATCGCGTTTATCCTGCGTCTGCGCGAAAACCAGCATGTGCTGCGGCGCCGGCTATGCGGCTATGCCGATCTCCGTCATCGCCCAGCATCTCAAGGTCGGGGACAAAATGATCGTCAAGGGCAGCTGCTGGCTCGGCCGCGACAATAACACTTTGTCCGCGTCGGTGCGGCTCGTGATGATGCGGCTCGCGTCAGGCGAGTTGTTGGCATTGGCCTGTTCTGGCACGGCGCGTCATGCGCTCGCGCGTTATCGTCAACGCTGGACCCGCGCCTGCATGCCATTCCCATCAAAACACACGGCCGCCCCGCTTGGTCCCTGTTCGCTCTCGGTCTGCACACGTTTCGCAAAATCATTGTCGCCGCAAGTCCTGATCAAATAATCGCCTTCCTCGCCCAACTCCTGTCCTCAAAACTACCCATCAAGCCATTGCTCTCTTTGAACTTTCGATGACGAGTCGAGTACAGTGAGTTTAATCACTCATTGGAAAGTGGCGTCCGCGACCGGCTGAAAAAATGTGCGTTGTTGATCCTTCCAGTGCTCAAATCCAGATGGTGGTTCTTCCTCAGTATTGGCGTAAGCTCTGGTATAATTCCGGCTTCGAGCGGTTACATGATGAGCAAAGATCTGCCGCCACAGCGGACCTCAAGTGCAACAGAAAACCAGTCTGGCGATCGTGATCGTCAGACTGGACAAGCCCAATTCGGGGCTCTGCTGATGACCGATGGGGGAACGCAGCGGGGCGGACCACCACCGTTGTTCCGGGGCCTGACTGAAGCCGAGAAGGCACGCGTGTTAGGCTCGGGCAAGCGCAAGGTGCTCTACCGCGGAGCCAAGCTGTTTAGCCAGGGAAGCCCGCAAGACGGCATCTATTTGATCGAGAGCGGGCGGATCAAGGTATTCTACATTGCGCCGTCGGGGCGCGAAATCACGCTCGCCTACTGGCATTCCGGCAATTTCGTCGGCGGTCCGGAGGTGTTCAGGCAGGGTTTGCACATCTGGTCGGGAGCCGCCGCCGTTAACAGCACGGTGCTTCATCTGCCGGGCGACGTGCTGCGCCAGATGGTGCTGACGATCCCGGCGCTCGCCATCGGCATCATCGAAGGCCTGAGTTTCAAGGGGCAGTGCTATTCGGCGCTGGCGCAAATGCTCGGCACGCGATCGCCGCTCGAAAGGCTCTCGCAGCTGCTGCTGCACCTGATGAACCTGTATGGTGTCGAGGAGCGAGATGGCACCTTGATCGCAGCGTCGTTCACTCACGCCGACCTTGCGCACATGACGGGTGTCACGCGCCAGTCGGTCACCACCAGCCTGAAACGGTTTGCCGAACACGGCATTCTGCACATGCACGGCTCCAACCTGGTGATCAGGAACGCCGAATTGCTGGGCGAGATCCGCGACGGCAAGACCGGCAAAATCGCGGCGTCGGGCGACATCTGAGAAGACCGCGAGCGGCCTGCTGGCAGGCTGCGGCAAACGGACGCAGCCAGCGCGAGCGGATGCATTGCGTGGGGTGCAACGAGACGTCTCCGCATTTCCGCATGGCATCGGACCGCGGACGATGCAATTCCCGACGCCTAGCCCGGCGCCGACCAGGCCGAGGTCACTTCGCTCATTGAATCATCAGTATCGGCGTCGGCGATGTCTATTTATTGGGCATCCCGACATTTCTTCGCAATACGTTGCCTGTTCGAGGCCTTTGCCGTTTCAGATCGAGAGTGAGCCGTTCAGGATTAGCCATCGGACGTTCGAGCGTTCGTGATCGAAGCAACGAGCTTACGGCCAGATGGCATCCATTCCCTTCAATACGCATGTTCTTCGCGATCCGGGCCCGGCGCGTGCCGCCGGCGCAGAGCCGATGGCACGTCGCTTGCACGACGAAGAAGAACGATCGTCTTCGGTCAAGCCGCTCGGCTTGCGGCCGCCGCCGCGTCGCGCACTGACATCGTCTCACACTCCCTCATGGTTTAGTTCGAAAGGATTGTTCTCATGCGCGTCGGCCCTGCTTCGAAAATTCTTGGCTTCCTTCCATTGCTCGCCGCCGCCGCGATCACGCTGGCGTCCGGGCAGGTCAACGCGCAGACCACGCTTGAGATCGGTATCGGCACCCAGAATACGACGACCAATACCGTCACCGGCGGCGTCGTCCTGAAAGAGCTCGGCCTGTTCGAAAAGCACCTGCCCAAGACCGGCAAGTACAAGGATTTCAAATATACGCTGTCCTGGCAGAACTCCACGTCCGGGCCGCCGATCACCAACGGCATGATGGCCAACAACATCCAGATCGGCATGATGGGCGACTACCCGCTGATGGTGAACGGCGCCACCGGGCAGGCCACCAAGAACGAAACTCAGCTGATCGCCATCATTGCCTACAACGCCTTCGGCGGCGGCAACGGCATCGTGGTCCACAAGGACTCGGCGTTCTACGAACTCGGCGATCTCAAGGGCAAGAACGTCTCGGTGCCGTTCGGCTCCGCCGCGCACGGCATGATGCTGACCTCGCTGCAGAAGCGCGGCCTGCCGCCCGACTTCTGGAGCCTCGTTTCGCAATCGCCCGAAGTCGGCACCACCAACCTGCAGGAAAAGCGCATCGACGCGCATGGCGATTTCGTTCCCTTCGCCGAGCTGCTGCCGTTCAAGGGTTTCGCCCGCAAGATCTATGACGGCGCCGAGACCAAGGTGCCGACCTTCCACGGCGTCGTCGTACGGAAGGATTTCGCCGAGAAATATCCCGAGATCGTCGTCGCCTACCTCAAAGCCCTGATCGAGGCCAACGACTGGATGCGCCAGAATCCCAAGGCCGGCGCCGAGAAGGTCGAGGAATGGACCAAGATCAACAAGGAAGTCGTTTACATCTTCCTCGGCCCCGGCGGCGTGCATACGCTCGACCCGACCATCAAGAAGTCCTGGATCGATGCGATCGGCGCCAACTACGCGATCCTGCAGAAGCTGAACATGATCAAGCCACTCGATATCGGCGCCTGGGTCAACGACAGCTACGTGCGGCAGACCTACAAGGAACTCGG
>NZ_JAUYAN010000029.1 GCF_030693485.1 Bradyrhizobium sp.
AAGAACCTGATCAATGTGCTGCAGACCGGCTCGTCCAACCTGACGCTGGCCGACACCAAAGAGGTAGCGGCCAACAGCCAGGCGCTGTCGACCCGCCAGTCGATCGCGGTGTCCGCGCTGGCGCTGGCCAACCAGAGCCAGCAGAGCGTGCTACAGCTGCTCCGTTAAGTTCGGTCGCGAAGACCACGATCAAGGCGGCGGGGGAAACCCCGCCGTCTTTTTTGTTTCAACCATTGAAGCCAAGCCGGTTCGTCGCGCCTCGACCGCTGCAGCCGTCGTGCGCAGTTGCGCATGATTGATCGGCGCTGCTTTCATTTCTGCGTATTTGTACGGATGATGAATTTAACGACTGGGTAGCCATAACGGAAGAATGTGACAATGTCGCCGACCGGAACATACGGCGCCTTAGTCATTCTTCAATCCAGAGGGTTCTCAGATGTCCGGCATTGTTCTTTCGTCTTCCGTCCGCCAGAATTTGCTTTCATTGCAGTCGACCGCCGATCTGCTCGCCACCACGCAGAGCCGCCTCTCGACCGGCAAGAAAGTGAATACCGCGCTCGACAATCCCACCAACTTCTTCACCGCCCAGTCGCTCGATGGCCGCGCCAGCGACATCAGCAACCTGCTCGACGGCATCGGCAACGGCGTGCAGGTTCTGCAGGCCGCCAACACCGGCATCACCTCGCTCTCCAAGCTGGTCGATACCGCGAAGTCGATCGCCAACCAGGCGCTGCAGACCACGGTCGGCTATTCGACCAAGTCCAACGTCTCGGCAACCATCGCCGGCGCCACCGCGCTCGACCTGCGCGGCACCACGTCCTTCACCAGCGCAACGGCCTCCAGCAACGTGCTCTACTCCGGCGCTGCCGGCGGCGTCACCGCGGCGAGCGGTGCCCTGACCCTCGGCGGTCTCTCCGGCGTACTGACGGGAACGGCGGTCAATGACACCGCGACCGTGCCTGCCGCGATCACCGCGGCTACCCTGCTCAACAATACGGGTGGCGCTTCTCCAGGCCTCGGAACTGCGACGGTTGCCGACGGCGACAGCTTCACCGTCAACGGCAAGTCGATCACCTTCAAGGCGGGTGCGGCTCCCGCGGCGGCCTCGGCTCCGACCGGCTTTGGCATCGACGCCGGCGCTGCCAACGTCGCGACCGACGGCAACGGCAACTCGATCATCTATATCGGCGCCAGCTCGACGACCTCCACCGCGACGGTCGGCGACGTTCTGCGGGCGATCGATCTCGCCAGCGGCGTCCGGTCATCGACGATTGCCTCCGGCGTCGCGACCACCGCGACCAACGCCGGCCAGACCGTCTCCTCGATCACTGCCGGCGCGGTCAGCCTGCGGACCTCGACCGGTGGCGATCTCGACGTCAGCGGCAAGGCCGACTTTCTCAAGGCCTTTGGTCTCACCACCGCGCTCGGTTCGGGCACCACCACCCTGACCGCGGTTCGCACCACCAGCGCTGCGACGGCCGGCAATCTGATCGCCGACGGTTCGACGCTGAACGTCAACGGCAAGACCATCACCTTCCGCAACGCTCCGACCCCGCTTGCTGCCAACGTTGCATCCGGTTCCGGCGTCAGCGGCAACATCGTCACCGACGGCAGCGGCAACTCCACGGTGTTCCTGCAGTCGGCAACCATCACCGACACGCTGAAGGCGATCGATATTGCCACCGGCGTTCGCACTGCGGTCATCGCCAGCGGCGCGGCGACGGTTGCAGCGGCCACCGGTCAGACCGCCTCGTCGGTCAATGTCAGCGGCGTCATCAACCTCAGCACCGGAACGGCGGCCGACCTGGCCATCACCGGCACGGGGAACGCACTCTCCGTGCTCGGCCTCACCGGCGCCACCGGCACCGACACCAGCTTCGCGGCGGCGCGTGCCGCCGGCGCGGGCGGCATCAACGGCAAGACCCTTACCTTTACGTCGTTCAACGGCGGCACCGCGGTCGACGTTACTTTCGGCGACGGCACCGGCGCGACGGTCAAGACCCTCGATCAGCTCAATGCCAAGCTGCTGGCCAACAACCAGACCGCGACCATCGATTCTGGCGGCAAGCTGACGATCTCGGCGACCAACGACTACGCCTCCACCACCCTCGGCACCGTCGCTTCCGGCGGTGTCATCGGAGGCAGCATCACCGCTTCGTTGAGCTTCTCCACCCCCTCGGCGCCGGTCGTCGATGGCGCGGCGCAGGCCGTCCGCAGCAACCTCGT
>NZ_JAUYAN010000030.1 GCF_030693485.1 Bradyrhizobium sp.
CGAGGTGTCGGAGCCATCGGAGGCCTTGGGCGCGCGCGCCTTCGCGGCCGGCCCGAGCAGCAGCGTGGCGGTATCGGTATTGAGCTGGCTCCAGTCCGGCTCCAGATCCTCGCTATCGGCACCCTCGCTATCGGTGTCGGACGCGGCGGTTTCCGCCGCGGCCTCTCGATCGTCCTGCTCCGCCGGCAGCGCCTGCGCATGCGCCAGTGGCGCCATGCCAATGCCGGCCGCCAGTAACAGCAGCATCGCCAGCCAATTTCGAGTTCGTGAAATCATGACCCCGCCCGATTGCAGGCGGGCATTGATGCGGTCACATCGGCGCGAAATTGTGGCGTTGTGTTCGCCTCTGTCATTCCGGGATGATCCGGAGGACCAGACCTCAGGTGCGCAATTGCGCACCGTAGTTCGATGCTTCGCATCGCCCCCGGAATGACGACTCACGCGAGCGATGCCATCTTCGGCAGATGGATCGGACGCCCGAGCGCCTGCTCCACCAGGTCGAAAGTATCGACGAGAACCCGGATGCTGAACAGCCTGCCGGCCTTGAACTGCGCGAAATGCGCGATCCGCAGGCTGATCGGCTTGTTCGAATCCATCGCGGTCAGGGAATAGCGCAGCATCGAGGACGCCGACTCCTCGCCGAGCATGATGCTCTCGCGATCGAAGCGGTGGACGCGGACGTTCTCGGCGATCTGCCGGATCACCTCGATCACGGCTTCCCGGCCGCGGCGCGCGCCGAGGAATGGAAACATGTCGATCGGGCCATAGATCGCCCAGTCGACCTCGTCATCGATCAAGGCCTCGATGTCTTCGAACCGGCGTTCATTGATCGCGCGATGCAATGCGCGCGAAAAACGCCAGAGGCTGTGCTCTGTCATTTTGGGAGTTCCTGGTCTGGATTGGCAGCATACCCGGTCGCGAAAACGCGACACCAAGGGTGGTTGCCTGTGGTTGCGGGACTTCGTTGTTGAAGCCTTCAATAAGCTGTCTTGAATAAAATTCAACGGATACTATTGCATTGCATAAATGCGGCAGGTTCCATCCGTTTACCTTTCGCGCCGGCGTCCAGGTTCCTGCTCGATGGCGATCTCGGCATCGCGGATCGCGATCACACCGAACAGCAGCGCGCCGCCGATCCCGCCGATCGCGGCGCCCAGCGGCATGAAGGTGAAGAACACCAGCATGGCGTTTTGGCCTTCAAAACTGGAGATCCTGAGCAATTCGACGCAGGCGAGCCCGGCGCCGATTCCCAGCGCTGCGCCGCCCAGCGCTCCCAACAACAGGCCGAGCAGCACAAGCAACGCTATTTTCATGGATATGTTTTCTTTGTGTCGGACCCGCAAAACCTCGTCATGAGTCGCGGCAGGGCGCCGCGAGGTTCAATGCGGTTTCTGGAACAGGCGGCTCACGGCGGGCCGCCGCGGATTCAGGTCTGTTCAGATCTTGCCGGTCTCGGCCAGTTCCGCGGCGACGTCGCGTTCCAGCACCTGCTGAACCAGATCGAAGGTGTCCATGATCTCGCGGATTTCCGCGATCCGGCCGCCGCGCAAGGTGTAAAACGCCGCGATATCGAACTGGACGGTGCGGTCGTTGTCCCGCTTGCGGAAGAATGCGCGTATATGCACCGCGACCTTGTCGGCTTCGGCGACGGTGGCCGCTACCTCATAGCGCAGGCTGGAATAGCGGGCGTAGACGACGCTCCACATTTCGCGCACCGCGGCCTTGCCCCGCCGGTGGCCCATATGCGGCATGATGTCGATGGGGGCGTTGGCGAGGAAATCGACGTCGTCACTGCAGCAGGCCAGCGCGGCCTCGACATCGCGGGAGTAGAAGGCATCGAGAAAATTCAGCACGCGCTGCCGGTTGAGTGGTTCGACCAAGACTTTTTCTCCGCCGGGTCTTGCGCCCGACTCGCATGCTCCGGGCCATTGTGGACGGAATTGCGCGGTGATCAATCGGCAAAAGTTCCGACCGCTTGGACGCGCGGGGAACGAAATCGGATTCACAACTAAGGCGTGTATTTTCGGGGCCGGCGCCCCAGCGATACCTGCCGCCGGGCCGTGCCGCTGACGGCGCCGGGCGCGCCGGCGCGACGCCATTCACCTCAGGGGCGCTGCGCCACGCCCGGCAAAGGGCTGCAACCGGGGGGTCTAGCTCTTCTTGTTCGGGCTCTGCCCGGCGGGGGTCTTGCCGGCCGCGAACGGATTGACCGGCGCGGCGCCGCCCTTCTTGAGATTCTTGTCGGCCTTCGGTTTCTTCTTTTCCTTGTTGCTGCGCATCTGACCCTTGGCCATGACGTTTCTCCCCTGGCGCCCGGTTGAAGATTCGGCGCGAGCCGAAGCCTAGCAAATCCGGCGGCGCTTGTATGCAAGCGGCGGGAAACCGCAAGGCCGCTGATTTATTCCGCCCGCCGTGCCGGGCAAATCTCCGCCGGCGGTCTTGCCTGCGGCGGCGCAGCCCGTATCCTCCGCCGCAGGAGGGCGTCAACGTCCCTCCGTTCCCGGGAGGTCACCATGAAGCGCATCGCCCATCTCGTTGCCGCAGGCCTGTTGCTGTCGCTGCCCGCGGCGGCCCATACGCCGCAGCAACCGCCGCATCAATCCTTCGCCGCGGGCGACCTCAAGCTCGAAAGCGGCGAGGTGATCCGGGATTTCGCGATCTCCTACGTCACCCACGGCACGCTCAACGCCAAAAAATCCAACGCCATCCTGATGGTGACCGCGATTTCGGGCAACCATCACCGGCTCGATTTCATGATCGGTCCCGGCAAGGCGCTCGACCCCGACAAGTATTTCATCGTCTGCACCGACGCCATCGCCAACGGGCTGACGACGTCTCCCAGCAACTCCAAGGCGCAGCCGCGCATGCAATTTCCGAAGTTCACCATCCGCGACATGGTGGAATCGCAATACCGGCTGATGAAGGAGAAACTCGGCATCGACCATGTGGTCGCGGTGGTGGGCCCGTCGATGGGCGGCATGCAGGTGCTGCAATGGGGCGTCAGTTACCCGGATTACATGGACGCGCTGGTGGCGATGGTGCCGCTGGCGAAGACGCCGGCCTGGACGGTGGCCGTGCTGGAAGCCTCACGCAAGGCGATCATGACCGATCCGGCGTGGCGGGACGGCAATTACGAGGCGCCGCCGGAAAAGGGCATACGGCTGTGGCGCGACATTCTTTTCCTGTCGGCGCGCACCCCGGAGATGTATTCGGCGCAGTTCAGGAACGGCATGGATGTGCTGCCCTGGCTGGAGGCGCAGGAGACCGCGCTGCTGAAGGCGTTCGACGCCAACAACTGGATCTACCAGACCTGGGCCTATGAGCGGCACGACGTCGGCGCCACCAAAGGTTTTGACGGCGACACCGCCAAGGCGATGGCCTCGATCAAGGCCAAGACCCTGATCCTCACCGGCACCAAGGACCTGCTCAATCCGGAATTCGAGCCGATCGAGATGGGCAAGAATATCCCCGGCGTGAAGATGACGACCATCAGCCCCGGCCCCGTGACCGGTCACGCCTCGGCCGGCGGCGCGATCCCGGCGGATGTCGAATTTCTCAACCGCGAGACCGGGGCGTTTCTCGATGCGGTGACGGAAGGCGGCAAGAGGTTGAATTGAGTGGGGCGCCGTGTAGCCCGGATGAAGCCAGGCGGCCGGCGCGCGAGCGCCGAGCCGGTGGCGCAATCCGGGAATGGTTGCGACGGAGGCCCCGGATTTCGCAAGGGCTCCATCCGGGCTACGGCTTCTGACGTACGCATCGGCCTATCAACGTCATAGCGAGCGCAGCGAAGCAATCCATTTCGCAGCGGTACGGTTGGTAGATGGATTGCTTCGCTGCGCTCGCA
>NZ_JAUYAN010000034.1 GCF_030693485.1 Bradyrhizobium sp.
CTCGTCGACGCGAATGGAAATCGCCTTCTTTTTCGCTGGGATAACGAGGACGGCATCCGACCAGTCGATATCGATCGGCACCGCATCGGGATCATTGGCCACCGCCCTGGCGATATCCTCATCCGTCAGCGCATCGACGCGCGCCCAGTCAGTCTTGCCCTTCCTCGGGGAGTCCCTTGAAACGATCGTAATATTTTCGTCGCTCGTCGCGTCGGGCGCGCCGCGCCGAGATGATCCAGCAGAGTGTGCCGCGGATCGCGCAAGCGACCGCGACTTCCCGCTCCTGGACGTACCCAAAGATTTGATATCTGACTTCGCCATGACGATCCGATCGGCGGATGAAGATGTAGCCGTCTAGAATGCCGCGCACGTCCTCGAAGTCGATCTCGTGGTCGCGCAGATTGGTTTCGCGCTTTTTCGAATCCCATCCGAAGTCGCGAACGTCTGCGAACAGCCGTTGCACATCTTCCGTCATAGCAAATCGTCCCCGAATCCGGAGTTTCGATGCGGTGTTACCGCTCGAGGTTCGCTATGACGAGCTGGATCGCGCTTCGACGTACCTCAATATTGTAAGTGTATATACAACTGTAGTTCGGATGTCAATTCCTGCTGGTCGTAATTCCGGAGTACCCGCTGCGCGCATCCCGGAATGACGGGGGCTGTGAATAGCGGCGAGAATCCCAACAATTCTCGTATTTTACCCCGACCACCCTATATCCATGGTTGGCTGGCACCGGCCCCGCGACTCACCGCATATAAAAACCCCATGCGCTTCACGCCCCAATTTCTCGACGATCTGCGCGCCCGGCTTCCGGTTTCGGAAGTCGTGGGCCGGCGCGTGAAGTTGAAGCGGGCGGGAAGGGAGTGGAAGGGGCTGTCGCCGTTCCAGCAGGAGAAATCGCCGTCGTTCACGGTCAACGACCAGAAGGGATTTTATCACGACTTCTCCTCCGGCAAGCACGGCGACATCATCTCGTTCCTGATGGAGACCGAGGGCGTCGGTTTTACCGAGGCGGTCGAGCGGCTGGCGGCGATGGCAGGCCTCGCGCTGCCGGCCGTGACCCCGGATGCCGCGCGGCACGAGCAGCGCCGCAAGACGCTGTATGACGTGATGGAACTCGCCGCAAAATTCTTTGCCGACACGCTGGCCTCGCGCCATGGCGCCAGGGCGCGCGGCTATCTCGCCGACCGCGCGATTTCGCCGGCGGTGCAATTGCAGTTCCGCATCGGCTATGCGCCCGCCGAGCGCTTTGCGCTGAAGGAATTTTTGGGCGCGCAGGGCATTCCGGTCGAGGACATGGTGGAAGCCGGACTTTTGGTGTCGGGCGACGACATCCCGGTGCCGTGGGATCGTTTTCGCGATCGCGTGATGTTTCCGATCACCGACCTGCGCGGACGCGTGATCGCGTTCGGCGGCCGCGCGCTGGAGAAGGACGTTCCGGCAAAGTACATGAATTCGCCGGAAACCCCGCTGTTTCACAAGGGCGACAATCTCTACAACCTCGCCGCGGCACGCCTCGCCACCCATAACGGCGCGGCGCTGGTGGTGGTGGAAGGCTATGTCGACGTCATCGCCATGGTCGGCGCGGGCTTTCCCGCCAGCGTCGCCCCGCTCGGCACCGCGCTGACCGAAAACCAGCTGGTGCTGCTGTGGAAGATGGCGGACGAGCCGATCCTGTGCTTCGACGGCGACAAGGCCGGGCAGAAGGCGGCATGGCGCGCCGCCGACCTCGCGCTGCCGCTGCTGGCGCCGGGAAAAAGCCTGCGCTTCGCGCTGCTGCCGGAAGGCCAGGACCCCGACGATCTCGCGCGCTCCGGCGGACGCGGCGCGATCGAGGAAGTGATCGGGCAGGCGCGCGGCCTTGCCGACCTGATCTGGTCGCGCGAACTCGAGGGCGGTTCCTTCGCCACGCCCGAGCGGCGCGCCGCATTGGAAGCGCGGATCAGGGAACTGACCAACGGCATCCGCGACGAGGTAGTGCGGCGCTATTACCGCCAGGATCTGGCGGAGCGGCTGCAGCGCACCTTCGCGCCGGAAGGCGGGCGCGGCGGCTTCGGCCGGGGCAATTTTGCTGGCCGCGGCGCAGCCGGTTTCGGCGGCGAATCAGGCCGCCGCTTTGCGCCGCGAACCACCTTCACCCCCGGGCCGGCCGGCCGAATCGAGTCGCGCGGCCGGGGCCAGGCCTCGGCCGGCAGCCAGACCATCAACCGCGGCCCCTACCAGGCGGCCAGCCCGCAACTGGCGCTGAGCCCGATCATGCGCGGCCAGCGCAGCGCGATTTCCCGCCGCGAGGCGCTGATTCTGCAGTCCCTGATCAACCACCCCTGGCTGCTGCACGACCACCTGGAAGAGGTGGCGGCGCTGGAAATGGCCCATCCCGAGGCCAACAAGCTGCGCGCCGCCGTGATCGCCGCCTTCGCCGGCGACCACCACCAGAGCCCGGAGCCGGAAGAACAGGCCGACAAAATGCGCGCCGACCTCGCGGCTCGCGGATTTCTAGAGGTTCTTCAACGGGTTGAGCGGGCGATCACGACCCAGGCGGTATGGGGCGTGCAGCTCGGCGCCGCCCGCGAGGACGTTCTTTCCACCTGGCACCAGCTGGTCTCCTTGCATCGCCAATGGCACTCCTTACTTAGGGAATTGAAGGATGCCGAGCAGGCGCTCGGCGACGAGGCCAGCGAGGCCAATCTGGCGTGGCTGCGGGATATCAAGGCCCGGCTGGAGGAAGTGGACGGCACCGAGGCCCTGATTGAGGGTTTTGGGGAGTTATCGGGCCGGTCCCAGCGGAGCGTCTGACAAAAATGCTGCGGACGGCAGCCGCCGGAACCGCGAAAAGACTCGCCAAACCCATGGTTTGGCTGCAAAAACACGGCTGGCAAGGTTAATCGAAGCTTAACAGCCCGCGGGCTAAGAGTTCGTAACCGGCGAGAGATTTTATTTGGGGGTGGCGAGGTTCTGCGCCGCCCTTTCCGCGTCCGAGCATGATCCGGAAAAGTGGGCACCGGTTTTCCGAAAGGATCATGCTCGAAAAAGAACGAGCGTGTGATGACGTTTCGAAGAAACGTCATCGGACGCAAGCGACACCAATTCAATTCGGGAAGCGGCAACGCCCCGGCATGAGCGCGTTTGGAGAGCACTGAATGGCCACCAAGGCAAAGACGCTGCAGGCAAAAGACAAGGAAAAAGACGACAAGGCAGCGGACGCCCCCGAGAAGGATTCCCCGGACGCGCCGTCGCCGTTGCTCGATCTGTCCGATGCCGCCGTCAAGAAGATGATCAAGCAGGCCAAGAAGCGCGGCTTCGTGACCTTCGATCAGCTCAACGAAGTCCTGCCCTCCGACACCACGGCGCCGGAGCAGATCGAGGACATCATGTCGATGCTCTCGGACATGGGCATCAACGTGTCCGAGGCCGAGGATTCCGACTCTGACGAAGAGAAGCAGGAAGAGGCCGAGGACGAGACCGACAACGAACTGGTCGAGGTCACGCAGAAGGCCGTCACCGAGGTCAAGAAATCCGAGCCCGGCGAGCGCACCGACGATCCCGTCCGCATGTATCTGCGCGAGATGGGCACCGTCGAGCTGCTGTCGCGCGAGGGCGAAATCGCCATCGCCAAGCGCATCGAGGCCGGCCGCGAGGCGATGATCGCAGGGCTGTGCGAAAGCCCGCTGACCTTCCAGGCCATCATCATCTGGCGCGACGAACTCAACGAGGGCAAGATCTTCCTTCGCGACATCATCGATCTCGAAGCGACCTACGCCGGTCCCGACGCCAAGAACAACATGAACCCGCTGCTGGCGGCGCCTGTAGGCCCCGACGGCCAGCCGATCCCGGCCGGCGCCAACAATGGTGCGGCGATCGCGGCCAACGCGGCGCCGTCGCATGTCGCACCCCCCGCCGCCCCGCCGGCGCCGACCCCGTTCCGCGCCGCGGCCCCTGCCGCCGCAGCCGAAGGCGAAACCACGTCTGAAACGTCAGCCGAAGGCGACATGGACGACGACGAGTTCGAAAACCAGATGTCGCTCGCCGCCATCGAGGCCGAGCTGAAGCCGAAGGTGGTCGAGACCTTCGACAAGATTGCCGACAACTACAAGAAGCTGCGCCGCCTCCAGGAGCAGGACATCTCCAACCAGCTGCAGAACGAAACGCTGTCGCCGGCGCAGGAGCGCAAATACAAGAAGCTGAAGGACGAAATCATCGTCGAGGTGAAGTCGCTGCGGCTCAACCAGGCCCGTATCGATTCGCTGGTCGAGCAGCTCTACGACATCAACAAGAAGCTGGTCTCGTTCGAGGGCCGCCTGCTGCGCCTGGGCGACAGCCACGGCGTCGCGCGCGAGGATTTTCTGCGCAACTACCAGGGCTCGGAGCTCGATCCGCGCTGGCTCAACCGCGTCTCGAAACTCTCCGCCAAGGGCTGGAAGAATTTCGTCCATCACGAAAAGGACCGCATCAAGGAACTGCGCCACGAGATCCAGTCGCTGGCCGCACTCACCGGCCTCGAGATCGGCGAATTCCGCAAGATCGTGCATGGCGTGCAGAAGGGCGAGCGCGAGGCGCGCCAGGCCAAGAAGGAAATGGTCGAGGCCAATCTCCGCCTCGTGATCTCGATCGCCAAGAAATACACCAACCGCGGTTTGCAGTTCCTCGACCTGATCCAGGAAGGCAACATCGGCCTGATGAAGGCGGTCGACAAGTTCGAATACCGCCGCGGCTACAAGTTCTCGACCTATGCGACCTGGTGGATCCGGCAGGCGATCACGCGCTCGATCGCCGACCAGGCCCGCACCATCCGCATTCCCGTGCACATGATCGAGACCATCAACAAGATCGTGCGCACCTCCAGGCAGATGCTGAACGAGATCGGCCGCGAACCGACCCCGGAAGAGCTCGCCGAAAAGCTCGGCATGCCCTTGGAAAAGGTCCGCAAGGTCCTGAAGATCGCGAAAGAGCCGCTCTCCCTCGAAACCCCCGTCGGCGACGAAGAAGATTCGCATCTCGGCGATTTCATCGAGGACAAGAACGCGATCCTCCCCATCGATGCCGCGATCCAGTCCAACCTCCGCGAAACCACGACGCGGGTTTTGGCGTCGCTGACGCCGCGCGAAGAACGCGTGCTGCGCATGCGCTTCGGTATCGGCATGAATACCGACCACACGCTGGAAGAAGTCGGGCAGCAGTTCTCGGTGACGAGAGAGCGTATCAGGCAGATCGAGGCAAAGGCGCTGAGGAAGCTGAAGCATCCGAGCCGGAGCCGGAAGCTGCGGTCGTTCCTGGACAACTGATCCCGTGTCCCGGGCGCGGCGCAGCACGAAGTGGTGCGCTGCAGAACCGGGAACCAGTCTTCTCTTTCTCTATCGTCATTGCCAGGCTTGACCCGGCAATCCATCCTTGGAAAATGATGGATGCGCGGATTAAGCCGCGCATGACGGGGGAGCGGCGAATGCCGACCATCGCTTATTTCTACGGCATCGCCATCCGGATGTATTTTGTTCGATCACCCGCCGCCTCATTTCTTTGCGACCTATAGCGGCCATGAAGCCAACGTTTCGATTGAGACTGGAGAGGTCATCGAAGGCCATCTTCCGGCCAACGCTGCCCGTCTCGTGAAGCAGTGGGCACTGGCGCATCGCGGCGAACTGGAAGATAATTGGCGGCGAGCACGTAGCCGTTCGCCGCTCGTCAAAATTGCGGGTCTCGACGATGATTAAGGTTGCAAGTATCAAGTATCTCAGCGGGCATTGCCTGCGCGCGACGTTCAGCGATGGCATGGCTGGAGACTATGACTTCTCCGCTATTGTCGGCGAAGGCGGCCCAATGGCCGAACCCTTGCGCGATCCGGTCTTCTTCGCGCGTGTCTTTCTGGAAGATGGCGCGCTGACCTGGCCAAACGGTTTTGACGCCGCGCCCGGCTGGCTGCGCCGGGAGATCGAGGCAGCCGGAGCCTTGTCACGCGACGCCGCGGCTTAGATTTGGCCGGCGCCTGGCGGCGTTCCGGTATTGCTGCCGATCCTTCGAGACGGCCACTTCATAGCTTCCCCTGGATGAGGTACAACTTGCTGCGACACGACGGCCTTATGCCCGGAGCGTGCAGCGTGGGCGTCTCGCAGCAAGCCAGCAAGCGACTCGCCAATCCGACATAGTCGAGACTAGCGCCGTGCTCGCGCCGGGCTTCGCTGCGTCACCAGCCGCGGCGGCCCGCGCGGCGGCTCATCGTCCTTATGCCGCCTCCCCATCGCCATGATCGCCGTCCCCATCGCGGTCGAACCGAAGGTCACGACGAAACCGAACAGCAGCAGGCCGAGCGCGGAGCCGGGCGATGAGTCCGCGAGGATAAGGTCGCGCAACCCGCCCGGATTGAGCGCCAGCAGGCAGCCAACGAACAACGCCGCCACCGCCGTGCCCGCGGCAAGGTTGATCGCGAGTAGCCGGAACAGCGGCACGCGCAGGAAATTGAACCTGCGGGAGTGCGGCGTTCGATCGGGCGCTTGGTTCTTCGTCATCTTCGGTTCGCCTGCGTTCGCTCTCAAGCCCACTTTAGCAGCACTTCGCGGTCGTTCGAGGACCTGCAATGCATACGAGTGTTGCCAGGCTGAGTCCCCATCACCCTACGGCGCCACCAACTCCACCCTCCTGTTCAACGCCCGCCCAGCCTCGCTCCCGTTCGACCCCACCGGCGCCAGGTGCGCGACACCGGCGGTGCGAAGCCGCGGCGCGCCGATGCGGTAGTGCTTCACCAGTTCCTCGGCGATCGCCTCGGCGCGGCGGCGCGACAGATCGAGGTTGTAGGCATAGGGCCCCTGGCTGTCGGTGTGGCCGACGATGAAGACATTGAGCTGCGCCTCG
>NZ_JAUYAN010000050.1 GCF_030693485.1 Bradyrhizobium sp.
CTCTTCTGCTTCCTCGTTCCAAATGAGATTGTAGTTGGCGAGTGATTTGAGCTTTGCCGTTTGACTGCCCGAGCCTGCTTTGTAGCCATGGGCCTGCAGGCTGTTGACACCGAAGCCCATGTGCATCGTGTTTTCGGTAATGTCGAGCGCGTCACGGATGCCCTGCTCCTCAACGCGGTCCATGATCTCCTGCCAACAGGATGTGCGGATGTCCTCCTTGACCGCGCGCATGATGGCGCCGCGCGTATATTCCTTTCCGAGAAGACGGGAAGTTACATACCGAGACGCGGTGCCGGAACGGCCGTTACCTCGTCCGCCCATAAGAAAGGCATAGCGCCAGTCCTTTTGCTCCCAGAGCTGCAGGTGATCGTCGCCAACCTCGAAGGTGACTTTGACGCCATCCATACTTACTTTTTGCGGACGGTGATCTCCACGCCTGCAAGCCAGACAGGATTGTCTTTGTCGCCGGTGAGCGGCTGCGGTGCTTTGCCGTAAATCTGCTCAAGCATGAATTTGAGGAGGATGCTGTCGCCAGCCTCAGCTTTCTCGACGGCCGTCTTCACGAGTGTGTTGACCTGAGCATCAGTGAGCTGGTCACGCAATTTCGGCAGCGTGGTGCTGCCTACTGGTCGTCCTGCTCCTGGTCGCGCTCCTCCTTTAGCCATAGATAGATTAGATATTTATTCAGTGCATCTGCCCGCACGTGCACGCGCATTTGCAGTAGCTCACCGACTGCATACAGCCCGGACACTCACGAATAGCGCCTAAAGGCGTGTGTCGAGGTTTCCAAAGTCGTCCGCACAAACACAGCGGATTCGCATTGCGCTCAAGTTCAATCATCGCGCGATCGTCCATAGGACAATTCTATCACGACACTCAACCATCAGTTGTTGTTGGCCTCGTGGATGAGCTCGAACATGAAGCGGCGAAGGTCTACGCCCTCGATCGCCACCTGCCAGTTGATGTCTGCGCCGGGCTTTGGCCTGTCAGAGAACTCAATGAATATTTCCTCAAGCTTGCGCGAGTTTGACGAATCCGGGCCAATCCCGTGAAAGACGACGAGGCCATGGCACACGGCGTTACGCATGTGACGGATCAGGTCGCCTGCATCCTTGGTCGTGCCGATGATCTGCTCCGGCCGTGGCCACCCGTTCTGTTCAAGCGTGGAGAGCTGCATGCTGTTGAGCTGGGTGTAATAGCCCCGCTCTTTCGGGAAGACGAGGTAGGCGAGCAGGGATTGCACGAGCTGTGTCACAACGTGCCCCTCACCCTTGTCCGCCAAACTCTCCTCGATGATCCGAAGGTTCTCTTGGGACCGCTTTGCAAAGCCGATGGGGTCGTTCCTCGGCTCCATCACCAACGGATGTGACTTCTTCATCGCTTCACTCTCCGTAACCCTTCCTGTCTTTCAGTTTGAATGAGCTGTCGTAAATCTTGACCAGCTTCTCGATGAACTGACGTGCAGCTTCGATGACCGCCTTGGATTCGTCTTCGTCCAAGAAAATGCCCGAGTGAGCGATCTTGTTGCGTTGCTCATAGACAGTTTTGGCCAGTGGTTTGAGGCCAGCAAATTCCACCGCCTCCGCAGCGCTCAGCATTGGAAGAAGCAGCTTGTCCATCTTGTTATTGAGACCGTTGGCCCAATAGAGGAGCTTATCGACATACTTGGTGCTGAAGGTCGAGCGGTCCGCATACTCGGCGCGGATCGCAAGGTTCGCCGCGATCTCGCAGGCTGAGGCTGCCCGGATGACTGCGGCCGACCACTCCAAGCGGTTATGAAGCCCGGTGAGCTTGTGCCACTGAGTATGGATCTTCTCTATGTCCGAACGGTCGTCATAGTCCTTGCCCTTACCGCGTCGATCTCCAGCCGTCTTCTTCGCCTTCTTCGCCATTCCCACCCCCGAGCGCTGTTGAAAATCGGGCCGCACTATCGCATAGATTGTAGCCGGGTTGGGGGCGCAAATGGAAAGCTATATTTCTGGCTTGATGCTGGGCGTACTTGGGTGGGCGATTGTCTGGAAGACGGTCTTCAACGTTTCCAGCTTCTACATGCAGCGCCTTCACTACGAAAACCCGAACATGACCGGGAGCGCCATACCCGGACCACTGCTGATGTCGTTCGCGGCAAGCATCATGTCATGGGCTGGGATCGGACTGACAATTTACGTGTGGTATCGGCTCGGGTGGATGCCGGCAGTGGCGCTCTACGTCATCCCGTTTATCCTGGCGATGGTGATTGAGAATATCGAGCTGTTTGCCTTCCGCTTCCCGACGCCGGTGATGTCGCTCGTTAATACGCCCATCGCAATCGTTTCATTCATCGCATTTGCAATCGTGGTGCTGGCGATCTGAACGAGGTATGCAGAAGTGCATACGCCGAGATTCTGGCAGCGAACACAGCAGCTTGCGCGGTGCACAAAAATAGCTTTGACCCAAGGTGCGAATCGGCTCAAATCACCTGGTCAGCTCCGATATTTGATACTTCGCAGCTATTCACTCCGCCGCCATTTCATTTGTTTATACTGGTGAAGGAGCTGACATGAGCCGAAAGAACTCGTTGACCCTGCGACGCGGCACAACCACGGCCGTCGTTGAAGGCTGCTATGCGCTTACTTGTTTCACTCTGGTGGCAATCACCTACATTTTGATGTCGCCGTTTCGTCTGGCAGGGGCCGGCATTGAGCGCATCACCCAAGGCTTGCTGACAAAAGATGACGATTAGTTTCGTACCACGCCTGAAATTCGCGAATAGCGTCAGCACGCTTGACGATCGAGTAGGCGCGCCTCTGTAGCGCGTCGTACTTGGCTTTCCCAAGCTGAGCGATTTTCTTTTCCCGATAGAGCCCCTGCTTATTTCCCTCATGCCGCATGTGGCAGCCGCCGCACGCCGCATCACAATTCTCTGGGTCGTAGCGGGTTGCTGAATTTGCTCTGCCCCAAAAGTGAGAGTTTTGGGTACCCGGATTGGGACAAAAGAAGCAGCGCTTGTCGCGGGCGCGTATCCATCGAGAGAATATCTGATCGGCTTTTGTGCTCGTCCATAGAGCAGGCTTTTTCACTCATGAATTATACCAAAAAGAAAAGCCCGCATTTGCGCGGGCTTGTGACTATCAATACCTCGGGTGTCATCAGCTCTCCACGGGCTTCAGTGCAGCGGTTGGACGGCCGCACAGGTGGCTTTCCCCGCCAGCGCGCCTCGACCCTGCTCCAGTTCCACGGAATCGCATTGATGGTCAGTCGTTCGGTTTGTCCTTGACGGGCAGAGCAATGATTGCGCCGTGCATCGCCATGAACATGCCGACCTGAGTCATGACGCTGTAGCCTGCGTCAGGATCAACGAACTCGTATCGCTTGGTGCCGTCGGGCAAAGTGAACTCGTATTCGATCTCCCTCACTTCCGCCTCCACCACTTCGTGATCGTCCGGCTCGATCTCCCGGTTGCACTTAGGACACCGGTCATTGCAGAGGCAGGACCATTCGTCCCACCACGATATGCCGCAGGGGCATGTGTAGTGCCTGCGATACCAGGCCATCAGTTCAGCCGTTCACAGGTTCCGTCGATGACGGTGTGAAGCTGCTTCGTGAGGTCCGGCTTTTCAGCCACCTTGCCGGCGAGGGCGAAGGTAGAGGCGTTGAACAAGCGCCACGCGGTTTTGTCGCCCCAATCATGGGGCGGTTCCTCGTAGGCCTTGAGCACATTGCCGATAGCCTGGACGCCGATCAGATCGCGACGATGCATTTGCATGATCGCCTGATCTGTTTCCGCATCGCTCAACGCCGTCTCACGGTAGGTGAGTAGACGCTGATTCTGTGCAATGCGCTGGTCCTTGAGCGGGATGATGATCTCCGAGAGAAGTCCCGGAAGCTCACGCTTTGCACGGATGGTGTGCTTGCGCTTGATGACGTGATCGGCGGAGAACGCGAGATTGTCGCAGACGAACACGCGCGAGCCGAACGCAATCCCGATGGGAAGGGATTTATCATGGCTATTCCTCAGGCCGAGCATGTCGGTGTAATCGCCGTACGGGCTGCGGAGACAGAGCACGCCGAAGTACCTGGCGCCGTCTGGTGTGATCGCGTGATGCTCCTCGGCAACCTCGTGCTGGTGAAAGCCAAGGGTGTACCGCATGAGCTCCACGATCTCGTGGTGAGCCACGGGAACATGCGAAGCGGTTGCGGCCGGCAGAGTGACGGCGCGTAGTTCATCGTAAGAGACCGGGTTCGCCCCGGCATGAAGCATGAGCGACATGAGCGCTCTCCTTTCTGTGAAAGAACAACGCTCCTAATAGTACCAAAGAAAAACCCCGCGCTAAGCGGGGCTCGGTTCCTTGAAGCGTCCTTGCAATTGCGTGAACTTTCGCCGGAACGCCGTGCGATGAGATTCGCAACAGAACCGGTACACGATGCCCAGGATGATCGCGTGACAACAATTATCATGCGTGATCTCTGCATTGCAGTCGTCGCCGTTACAGATAAGCTTGATCGGTGCGCGCATTGCCTCCTCCTTTTTGTCCAAGGTCATTGTACCAGTTGAAAAGAAAGCCCCGCCGGAGCGGAGCAGTTTTGGGAGCGGCACGATGCAGCGGATTGATGAGTTTATCGGGCTGATTGCTTTTGCTCTTCAAGGCCGCTCGTAATCGTACCATTCAGTCCCGATCGGTCCGGTTGTCGAACTTGTATCTGTACCAAGTGAGCCGGCCGCAATGCGGGCAGTTCATCCCGTAGTCGCGGAGGAACGGTGGCTTGCTCCAATACCGGTGCCACTTGTGTCCACGCTCACATTTGTATTCGGTGTAGATCTTGTCGGTGCCGGGGTCGCTCATGGCCGATCGATCCCGATCGTCAGCACGCCGTCATGCATGAGGTAGTTCGCGGTCCACCCGGCGAAGATGAAATAGCCGTGGTCCTTGCCCGAGTTTTCAAGTCGCATGAGCGTCGCGAGCAAGAGCCGGCCACGGAGGCGTGCATCGAGCTCTTTTGCGAAACAGGTGTATTCGACTTTCATTTGCTGTCCTCCTACGGAGGACGCCTATTCTGCACATGGAGCGGGTAAAGCAATCCAGTGCACCGTGACCGGGGCGCGGTGGTGAGCTATGGCGAAACGGATGCGGCGTCGTGTCGCAAAGAAAAGCCCCGCTGCTTTCGCAACGGGGCAGCCGGGCAGGCATTTCTCAATGTATCACGCGCCGCCTTTAACGACGCGCCACAGACCTTGAAGAGTGCTCGGTGCATGGGCCTTCGTGATGTCAGCCGCGATCCACTCAACAAGCGGCATATCCTCTCGGGTAGCGAGTGCCAGGGTGCCGAGCTTTGCGCCCATAGGGTCGCGCTGCTCGAACAAAATCCTGCCGTCCTCGATCACGATGCCGAGCCGTTCGGCAACGTCGTCGTCGATGCCAAGGATCTCAAGCGGGGAAACGTCGACAGACTTTGCCGCGTCTCCCCGCCCCTTCGGCTCGACCCTCGCAGGCCGGGCTTCGGTGGAACTGCGAAGGAAATGATCCTTCAATAGTTGGGCGGCTTCACCGTTACGGATGCCGCGCACATGCGCGACCAGGGCGGTTGCGTCGTCGCCCTTTTTGTCACCGGCGAAGCAGCGAAAGCCCTTGACGAGATTGATGCTGAGGGTGCGTTGGTCAGTGCCGCCGCACTTGGGACAGGCAAACCGGAGCTGGTCCCCCTTGGTCTCGGTCGCCTTTAAACCGAGATAATCGATAGCTTGTGCGATCGTTACGCCGTTACGGACCTCCTCGAAAATGCTGGCCATGTGAGCCTCCTGTCAATGAGCCTCACTGAATTGTACCACTCCGGCCGTGGTACACTCATTGTAGGGTTCGATGCGGATGGGGGGCTGCTTGCGACGGCAAGTAGTCAGTCGTTTCGAGACGACTGCGGGCTGCAGCTCGCCACCCGCACCGAACAACAGCAACCCTGCGGGAAAGGAGCACTGCAATGGCAGACAGCAAGAAGCCCGCAGCCAAGTTCCGGCTCGGTTACGTCACAGCGACGGTTTGGAAGAACAACGACTTCTTCAACGTCGTCCTGACCAAGGCCTACAAGGACGGCGACGAGTGGAAGGACACGGACCAGTTCGGTCATGGTGACCTGCTCAACGCCGCCAAGGTCCTGGAGCGCGCTGAGCAGTTCGTCAGTGAACAGTAACGAAAAAGCCCGGCGCGAATGCCGGGCTCTCTCTTTAGTTGTTCGATGTTCCGCTCATTCCTCGATTGTAGCAGCCGCCGGCTCATCTTTCTTCGCCGGTCGGCCGCGCTTCGGCTTCTCGGTCTCGCCGATGAGCTCGGCAAGCTGCGTGTCGATCTTCTCCTTTTGCTCAATGAGCGTCTTTATCTTGGTCAGTTTGCTGTCGAGCACTGGTGTTCTCCTTGTCTAGGTAGAGGTCGGCGTTCCCGACCCGCTTCCACGGTTCCGTCAACATGTGCCCGCTTGCGCGCGGGTTCTCCCGTGACTTGAGCGTCGGGTGTGTTTTGAAGAGGAAATATCGGCGCAATTCCTTCTTGCGCTCAGTCTTGGCGGCGAGGCAGTCCATCATTGACTGCATCCGGCGTTCATTCCTGGTGATGAATGGGATAAAGAACGTTCGCACATCGTACTGTTTCTGAAACAGTCCGTTCTCCAGGGCATAGATGTAGTCGTCGAACTTATTGCAGATGGCGGAGCGTTCCCGGTCGTAGCTCTCGATCGGCTCGGACGCGGTGTCGGCCTCGATACTCGGGATCTCCCGGCGCTTCCCGTCGGCGGTACGTTCGATGGCAAAGCGGGGATAGTCAGAGATCATGTAATGGTCTTTACCGTTTCGCTGCCCGAGCAAAAGGCGCTGGTTGTCCTCATAGACGATACGGATGTCATCGCGACCCACTGCACCAATTGCGAACGAGGCGATGATCTGGTGCACCATCAGGGCGTGAACAAAGTTCTTCGGCGCTTTTGGAGGAACGATGTGCACCCCCTCTTCGGCCAGTAGGGTGATGCCGGCAGCGTCGATGTCGTAATAGAGGAAGCCCACGGTTCGGAGGTTCCGGTCCTCGCGCTGCGTTTCGCAGAGCTTGACTAGGCCTACGTCCTTTTCCTTGAGCGATCGGAGGCGACGACTGACGCCCTGTTCGGATCGGTTCAAGAGAGCCGCGGCATAGGGAGCGGACAGATAGCGGTGCCGAGCGAAAAGCTTCAGAAGGTCGATGTCGCTGTCACGGATATGACGTTCAACGAACTCACCCGTCCGCGGGTTGAAGTACGACTCTGTCGAGGCGCGACTGCGAGAGCGTTGAGAGTGACCGTCCATACAATGGAAGTATGACACGGCTCGCAGAATGTCGAAGGTCACCACGGTGCACAGCGGGCACCATGGCAATTGGTGGAGTAACTCGCCTCCAAAAATATTTATGCGAAATCGTCGCTCGGCTCCGGGTCCGGTGTTCTCGGGGAAGCAGGTGCGGTCGGTACAGATAGTGCCGCCGTTGATGCCAACTTCGGTTTGGTCCACGGTGCCGAGCTCGGACACACCCGACGTCGATTCCACCTGATGAGCCGCTCGTAGCAAAGTTGGGCCATCTGCGGCTCTCGCTCCGTGTTGCCCCGGAGTGCCATCGACTGGAATGTCGGCAGACCGAGGTTGCGCACGAAGCAGGCGAAGTTCACGGTGTCCTTGTCGACCCGCTGAGCCCGGATAAATTCCTTGTCACATCGAAGGTCGGTCGCTGCACTGGAGAGATCGCCCGCCTCAACGCCGGCAGCGTACTTGATCGCCGTGTTCGTCGAGATCGATGCCCGGATGTTGTCGTTTAACGGGAGGCCGGTCATTTGCTGATGAGCGAGTGTAATCCCGAGGCAGTATTCTCGCACAAGGGCAAGCATGTCTTGGGTCTTGTTCTCGTCCATGAACAACTGAGCTTCGTCGACCATCATAAATGTCGGATGCCATTCCTCGCGCGGAATGACGGTTCGGCCACCGACTGCGGCGATGACGGAAGCGATGACGTAGCGGCCGAAGATCGTACTCGCCCCGGTCCCGAGCTGTTCCTTGCCGGTGTTGACCAGAATAATCTTGCGCTTCTGGATCGCGTCGAACCAATCGATCGAGCGGGTTGGTGCGTTGAATATTCCCATGAGTTCGGGGCTGCGGAGGATGAGATACAGGCGGCCCTTAAGCTGTGCCTTCGTCTCCTTGAACTCTCCGAAGAAATCGGTTTTGAAAAACAGTTTTGTGCCGTCGTCCAGGTGTTCGAGTGCCGCTGCGAACTCGCTGGAATAAAATTCGTTCGGCGTCATTTCGATGAGCTCAAAAAGCTTCGTGATGTTCGCGTCCGGCACGTTGAACATGAGCCGGGCCACGAATGAGAAGCCGACGGACTGCTTCGGGGTCAGTTTGAAATCGGCCCCGCTGAACACGTACTCCATGAGGTCAATGGTCTGCGCGATGATCCGGTTGCGGACCTTCTGCGGCAGATTCGGATTGACCGGCGCGAACAGGTTGAGCGCGGGCAATCCGTCGAGATCGGTGGCATCCAGAATGATGATGCGATCTTCGAGACGTCCTGTACCGGGGTCGAATACTTCGAGCTTCGCGAGGCGCTCGCACATCATCCCCTTCGGTTCGATTACAATCAGACCGGGAGGGTTCTCTCGCCTGATGTCGGCAATGAAATCGCGCTGCATCAGCGTGGTCTTGCCGGATCCGGTGCCGCCCAGAATGTGAGTGTGCTCAAACCGGGTTTTGTCCGGAATGGTAATCGATACGATCTCGGTGAGCATGTCGAGAATTGGCGTTCCGTAGAATATTTTGAACACCAATTCGAGTGGTCGGATTTTTATCTTCTTGATCGCCGCGATTTCTTCTTCGATCGTGAACGGTTTGTCGAGCGGCCAATGAAGGTACTCCCGGAGCCTCTTTCGTATCACCTTCGATATGCAGACCCGGTAAAGGTAAGTGATCGCCTCGTATGCATCGGGAACAATCTCGATGAGATAGAGAGTAACCCGTGCGTCCGGGTCTTTCGGCCGGCGGTATTCCTTGAGATAGCTGCGAGCGAGGTCGTAATCCGGCTCCGTATCGGGGATCATGGTGAGGATGTCCTGGCCGTACTGCGCGCGATACGCAGCGGCCTTCGCGGACTCCTTCGCGATCTCGGCGCTGCGCTTGGCGCTCTCCTTTTCGTTTTCTTCTGCCCTGGCCTCCGCGTCGGAGTGGGACTTCTGTTCGTAGTACCGTCGGAAATATGTGCCGTAGGCAGCGGCAACCTGAGAAGTGAAGAAGGCAGGACGCTCGGCCTGGACCGCTTCGATCTTGCGACGGCTGGCGAGGTATCGCTCCGCGCGCGCATCGAAGTCTTCGGAGTCGTCATGCTCTGCCTGGTACTGTGCCTCGCGTTCGAGACTATCTTCGTTCCGATCGAGGTCGGCATTGATCTTGGCGAGATTGATCGCGCGCTCTGAACATTCCTCAGAGCAAAAGTACGGGCGGTGAATTGGGGTCGCGTACTGATCGAGCGCTGTGTTGCACAAATCGCGTTCGTAGCCGTGATCCAGCTTGTGGCCGCACTGAGCGCATTTGCCGATCTCTAAATGCACAATCCCTCCAAAAAGGTGAGGACGGAGGTGGCCACCTCCGTCCTCGTTTTTGGTCTCGTCAGGAAAACACGACGTTCTCCGGGACGGTTAGACCGTGCCGCTTGAAGTATTCCAGGACATCCGGTGTGTACCAAACAGGGCGGCTGCTGCGATGAGGACCCAGTTTGTGGCACGGCGGAAACCGTCGCTCAGCATACTGCGGGTCATACATCAGCCTCCAAGTGTGAACACGAGAAATGGGCCATCCTAGAAGTTGCTTCAACGCTTTCCACGAGAGGTAGAGCGGTAATCTCACTTGATGGTTCATCGGTGATCTCCTCGCAGAGACACCGGTGCTCCACAGTGGGGTTAGGCCACTAGCAGCGTTGGAAGTGTATGGGGGACCTTGAAAAGAGTCGAATCCGGCTCTTTAACCATGGCGCTCCATAGCTACCGCACCGCAAAAATATTCTTGAGGTAGGCCTCGTAGTTGTCCATCGCCTCCCGCATTTCCGGCAGATATTTGTACTGATCGTAGATGATCTCCACGTCGGTCTGGGCGCTGATGTGGTTGACCAGGCGTTCCGCGATATGGGGCGGCGTCTTGAGCTTTCCGTGCAGGGTCCGAAATGTTCGGCGGATGTCGTGCAGCCGCCAATTTTTGACACCGCACGCCTTATCGAGCGCGGCCTTGCTTTTTGACCAGCCGTTGAATGGCGAGTCTGTTTTCCCGCGTGCAGGGAATAGAAATGGTGTAGTTGCCGTCGATAAGCAACTCGCCAACATGGATCTGCAAGTCGACCCAATCGGTAGCGTGTGCTCCCTTCCGTTTTTTGTTACTTCGCTCGGTAGACATATCGTCTGTTGATTATGTGAGTAGTAAGCCGGGATGAGCTTGGCGATCTCGCCCTTGCGCTGCCCGGTGAGAATGAGCAGGCGAACGATCGAGTTATGGATCGTCGGCTCTGCGGTCGCCTCCCAGATTGATTTTAACTCGGCGTCGGTAAGCACGCGAGCCCGGTTCGCGATCTTGTGCGGCGAGAACCCGACCGTAGGGTTGTCGGTGATGTAACGCCGCTTCTGCGCCCAGGTGAAGAAGGTCTTCGCGTTCTGCAGGGCGTGATTGTGCTCGGACTTGCTTTTGATCCTGACAAGCCGGCGCTCAATGTCTCCGTGCTTTACTTCCGAGAGCTGGCCCTTGAACCGGAAGTGAAGATTGATGAGCCGCTGGTAATCTTTGATCGTGCGAGCACGGCGAGACTTTTCTTTTTCGGCGATGAACGCATCGAAAGCCGCGGTAAAGGTGATCGACTGCGGTCGTGTGTGTCCGAGTGTTTTCTGCGCGAGGATGCGTTTCGCTTCGGCGCGCGCTTCTGCGAGCGAGACAATGCCGTAGCGTCCGAGTGATCGGCGCGCTTTGTGAATGTTGAGAACAAATGTCTTGGTGCCGCCCTGAGAAACGCGAACACCGAAGCCTTTGAACTTCGTGTCCCAGTAGTCGGCCGTTCCTTTTGCGGGCGGTTCGATCGCGCGCAAACCCACGTCTGAGAAAACAATGCTTGGCATCTCTTTGACATCCCTGTGCGTGGGGTGCAGTGGTGCAGTGAGGCACACCAGACCCGAGTTAACACATTGAAATGTCAGAAGAAACGGACGCTATGCTGCAGTATGAAGCACCGTGGTGAAAGTGCCTTCTACTGTTTAGGAAACCGTCGCTCTATCCGGCTGAGCTACGGGACCGAAGCCCCGCGTGAACTGCGCGGGAGCTTGGCAGGTTCATATCAAAGCGGGCGGGTGATCGCCAGCCCTACGGGTCATGGCCATGGCGTTTTCGGACGAAACCTGGCGCCCAGTTGCGGCGTGGCGTATGGCCTGGCTTCAGAAGCAGATACCGAGGACGGTCATCCGGCAGGATTGCCTGGGCTTTCTGCTTTCGGTCGTCGCCACGGCCTTCCTGGCCGCGGCGGGCCGCGGCGCCTCATAATCGCCGGCGATCACCATGGCCCAGTAGGTGCGACGGGAGGTGGCGCTTTTGGCGCTGGCGACGCCGACGCGAGAGGCCTTGGGGAGCAGGAGATTTTTGCGATGGCCCGCCGAGTTGATCCACTGGTCGAGCGTCCTTGCGAAATCCTCATGGCCATACGCAATGTTTTCGGCAGCCCGTCCCGCTTTTGCCGGCGCCATTCTCGAATTGAATGGTCCGAGCACGTCGTGATCGAGTTTATCCCTGGCGGCCATGGCCCTGGCCTGATCCAGGGCAATCCGGTTCAGGGTCGCATCGATGACGACACTTCCCTCGCCCTGCTTCGCACGGAACCCGGAAATCATCGATGCGGGCGACGGCTCCGCGGATGCCGGGTGGGAAAAGCACAGTGGCAGGCAGAGAACCGTGGCGAACAAGGCTTTCATTGCGTCCGGGTCGCCTCGCCAGTGAGTGTCTGGAACGTTTGCACGCAGCAGCCCCGCGCCTGAAGCGCGGGGGGCTGCCTGTTCACGTCCTGACAACGCATCAAAGCGAAAGCGTGGCGGATTGCCGATCGCGGCCGATCAGGCCCTACGCCTTGATGTTGTTGTCGCGCACCACCTTGCCCCAGGTGCTGACCTGTTTGGCGAAGAAGATGCCGAAGTCCTTGGCGTCGGCCAGCAGCAGCGACATCTGCTGGGTTTCGCGCAGCTGCGTCGCGATCGCCGGCTCGCTCAGGATCTCCTTGACCGATTTCGCCATGCTGGCGATGACATCGGGCGGCGTGCCGGTGGGGGCGAAAATGCCCCACCACGCCAGCGTCTCGGAATCCGGGAAGCCGGCTTCCATGGAGGTCTGGGTGTCCTTCAGCGAGGGCAGCCGCTCGCGGCCGAGCTGCAGCAGCGGACGAAGGTTGGGCCCGAGCTGCGCCGTCACCAGCGCCGCCGATCCCACGATCAGATCGACATGGCCGCCGAGCACGTCGTTCATGGCCGGGCCACCGCCGCGGTACGGCACATGGACGATATCGACGCCGGCCTGCTTGGCGAGCATCGTCATGGCGAGATGGCCAAGGGTGCCGATACCGACCGAGGCGTACTGGATCGAGCCGGGCTTGGCTTTCGACGCCGCTATGACGTCGGCAAAGGTCTTGAACGGCCGGCTGGCATTGGTCGCGATCACATAGGGAGCGGTGCCGATCAGGAACACCGGCACCAGATCCTTCTCGACGTCGAGCTGCGGCTTCTCGAGAATGGCGGGTATCACCGCGTGGGAATCGAAGGTGACGAGAAACGTCATGCCGTCAGGCGCGCTCTTGGCGACCTGTACCGCGCCGAGCGAGCCGGCGGCGCCGGACTTGTTCTCGACCAGCACGGTGCGGCCGAGCCTGGTTTGCAGATGGGCCTGCAGCAGCCGCGCCATCGCGTCGGTGGAACCGCCGGGTGGAAAAGGCACAACCAGCGTCATGTTCTTGGCCTGCTGCGCCAGCGCCGGCGCCACGGCGAAGGCGGCTGACGCCGCCAGCATGGTACGTCTCGTGATCTTCCGCATGGCTATTCCCTCCAGAATGTTGCTGCGCCTGGCTTTTTTTGTTCGCAGGCCTATGAATTGCCGAAGCCCGATCCGGGCTTTTTGTATTCCGGCCGCGGCGGACTGAAGATATCGAGCACGCGCGCGCCTTCCGGCCCGGCCCGCATGGTGTGCGGCACGTTGCCCGGGGTGCGCCAGAAATCGCCCTTCTTCACTTCGATCTGCTCATCGCCCTGAAACCGGATCGCCGAGCCATCGAGCAACACACCCCATTGCTCCTCGGGATGATGATGCCGGGTGCCTTCCGAATGCGGCTCCAGCGTCACCACCGAGAGCATGGCATGCTCGCCGGCGAAAATCCGCGTGGTGACGCCCGCCGCGAGCTCGCGAAACAGGCCGTCATGCGGATTGTCCAGATTGTGAAACTCGGCTTTCTGACTCATCGCGATTTCCTCAATGTCGTTTGTTCTCAATATCGATTCGTGTCGATCAGGATTTGGCGTAGGAGCCCTGGTAGCGGCCCTCGCGGATCGCAAGCAGGGTTTCCTCTTCGCGCGCGAGCTGGGCACGGACCGCCCCGAGCAAGGTTTCCGCGATCGCGGCAGGAAACGACAGCACGCCGTCCTCGTCGCCGACCACGATGTCGCCGGGCGAGATCACGGAGCCGCCGATCGACACCGGCACGTTGATTTCGCCGGGGCCGCTCTTGTAGGGCCCGCGGTGAATGACGGCGCGGGCGAAGCACGGAAAATCGGACGCGGCGAAGGCGGCGACGTCGCGGATGGCACCGTCAATCACATAGCCCGCGGCGCCCCTGTGCTCGGCGATGTTCTTCATGATCTCGCCGACCAGCGCCCGGCTCTCGTCGCCGCCGCCGTCGACCACGATCACGTCACCCGGCCCGACCAGTTCGAGCGCCTTGTGGATCGCCAGATTGTCGCCCGGCCGGGTGCGCACGGTGAACGCGGTGCCCACCAGCCGGCCGGAGCGATGGAACTGGCGCAGCCCCACCGCGCCCGGCAGCCGGGCCAGATTGTCGCTGATGATACAGGTCGGCGCGCTCCTGAATGCCTCGATCAGTTCGGGCGCGGGCTTCGGCACGCTTTCCATGGCCGTGGTGACGCTCATTGAAATGGTTCCTCTGGCATTTCGACGCGCATTCCGGCGCGTGCTCCTGGAGTAGCTGCAGCATGGTCTGCTGTCGCATTCCGACTCCGGCGCGACATCTGCAGCCACCACCATGGTGAGGTCAAGTTACGCCCTGAACCAATCATTCAATAGCTGATATTCAGAAAACCATCTACCCCGCCCATCATACCCTATGCCGCGCTGACGACCGCGCCCCGGGGCGCAAATATCGTCTCCATTTCCTTCCGCGCCTTGAACGCCGGCAGGGTCTCATCGATGGCAACGTCGTTCCAGCTCAACAGCTGATCCTTGCGGACCGGCCGCACCAGCTTGAGATGGTGCGCAAGCCCCAAGGGAAGACCGCCTTGCGCGAGCGAGCGTGCCGCGGGGACCAGCTTGCCGAACACGGTGTAGCCGCCCTCGCCATCCAGCATTTCGCCCGGCGCGAGGTCGCGCTTGGCGGTTGCCACCACGTCGGCGTTGAAGCAGGTCGCCACACCCGTCGGTTCGTTGCGCAGCCCCACCGAAGCGACGGAGATGCCGAGTTCCAGCCCGATCATGTGCCAGCGCCGGTACATGCTCATGTAGCGCCCGCTCGGATCAGTCACGACGCTGTACTCCTTGAAGCAGCGCCGGATGTAATCCGTGTCGGCCTCGATGCAAACCCAGACGCCCTTGCGAATGTCATAGGGGATCTGCACGCCGTCTGACGTCAGGCATGAAACCACCTCGACCAGTCCCTTGCGGTCGAGGATGCCGCCTTCGCTTTTGGGCCGCATCAGGGTCGGTATGTCATCGATCGAGCCCGGCGGAAAACTCAGTCCCGCGTCGGGCGCCTCGAGGCCCGTCGCGTTTGCGATCGCCGCGCTCTCGATCGCCGGCTTCGAACCGTCGAGGAAAGCATTGAACATTTTTGGATTGAGGCCACCCTCTTTCGCCTGCTCCGCCGTCAGGCCCCAATGGCTCCAGACGGTGTCCGGAGTCGACTCCCGATACTGCGGCAACCATTTATGGCCCCGGCCTGCGGCGACCACCGGAAAGCCGGCGGTCCGTGCCCAATCCACCAATTCGCAGGCGAGCCCCGGCTGATCGCCATACGCCAGGCTGTAGATCACGCCGGCCTCGGCGGCCTTGTGCGCCAGCAGCGGCCCGCAGAACGCATCCGCCTCCACCGTGACGTTGATGACATGCTTGCCGTGGCGGAAAGCGGCCAGCGCATGCTCCACCGCCGCCGGCGGATTTCCCGTGCATTCGATGATGATCTCGATTTCCGGATGCGCCACCAGCGCCTGCCAGTCGTCACTGACATGCGTCGTTTTCGTCTTCATGGCGTCGTCAAGCGACAACGCGGAATACCGTTCCCCGGGCCAATCGACGCGGGCGAGGTTGGCTCGCGCATTGGCTGGCGAAAGATCAGCGATCCCGACCAGATGAATACCCGGCGTGCGCGGCACCTGCGCCAGATACATCGATCCGAATTTGCCGGCGCCGATCAAGCCGATCCGGAGCGGCCGGCCCGATGCCTCGCGCTCACGCAGCTTGCTGAAAAGATTCATCGGATGTCTCCTGCGGGAATTCGGAATCGAGATCGGCCAGCCGCGCGACTATATTCGGCAACGGCCGCGGGCGCCAACCGCCGCCTTCCGACACAATCGGCATATTCGCTGCAATTTCAGTGCGATGCCGATGTACCCGGATTTCGCCGCAAATCCTGCATGCCAGAATGAGTGCCGGAAAAATGCCCGGTTCCGGGGTGACAAGGGTGCCAATAATGGCAACAATCAGCAAGGATTGTGTCGCGGGTGTTTTGTCTTGAGAACTTCGGAAAATCGCCGGTGATGGTGTCACGCACTTCCACATTGCTGATGGCAACCTTCGCGGCCTGCGTCGTGCTGACACCGCTGCGCGCGCAGGCGCAGTGGTGGAGCAGCAAGCCGGCCGATTTCGAGTCATGCGCCGACAGCGCCGAGAAGGCGTCGACCAGGGAAGAAAAGACATCCAGGCTCGGCGACTGCCATTCCAAATTCGCCGGCCGGCGCAAGCCCGGCGGCGGCTACACCTATTTCGATTTCATGCAGAACCGGCACTTCGATATCGCGGGACCGAATCCGACGCCGGAAGAGCAGAAGAAGATCGACGAAGAGTATATCGCGTATCTGGAGCAGGAGCGTCGCTCCACCATCGCCGCCGCCTTCACGGCCAGGCATCGACAAGTGCAGCAGGCCTCGCTGAAAAGCGACGTTGAAAAGGTCCCGTTGCCCAAGGGCAATCCGGTCAGACAACAACAGGCCGCCGCCACGAGCGAGCCGAGATCCGGCGAGGTCAGGTCCGGCGAGGTGAGGACACGGACCAGGGCCACCAATTGCGTGAGGGATTCCTTCTCCTGCGAGTGGCCGCGACTCTCCGAAGGCATCAAGGATATCAAGAAGCTGTTCAACCCGCCGCCGAACACGGCGAAACGAAGCTGAGCTTTCGTCCCTGCGAACGCAGGGACCCGTACACCGCGCCGATTCGATAAGGCACTGCGGCAGATATCTTCTTCAACAATTTGCGCCGGAGGCTATGGATTCCTGCGTTCGCAGGGACGACTCGTTGAGAGACTATTGATTCAATTCACAGCGCATCGCGGATCTGTTCCGGCGTCAGTTCCGGCGAGCCCTTGCCGGCTTGCTCGGCGTTCCGGATCAGCGCCACGATGCGGCGTGACAGCGGCACCTGCAGTCCGTGGCGGTCGGCAATTTCGGTGATGACGCCCTGCAGATAGTCGATCTCGGTGGCCCGTCCGCGCTGCAGATCTTCCCACATCGACGAGCGCGCCTCGGGATCGATCTTCATCGTCCTGCCCAGCACCATGCTGAAAATCGAATCCGGCAGCCGCAGCAGATGCGGCGTCCAGTTCGCCGGCACCGGCGTCGACGACACCGGCGCGATGCCATCAACCCGCAGTGCCGCCAGCCCCTCCGCCATCTGGTCGGCGAACAGCCGGCGCCATTTCAGCTGCGAAAGCTGCCGGCGCAGCGGCAGACCGCCCAGCGCATTGAGCGCGTTGTTGAGATTGACCAGCAGCTTGCCCCATTGCACGCCGGCGATGTTGTCGGTCGCGCGCAGCTTCAGTCCCGGCACCGAAAGCCGCGCCGCAGTGGCTTCGTCATCCGCTTCGATCACGATGTCGCCCGAGGTGGAGCGGTGAAACCGGCCCTGGCCCACCGAGACGACGTTGAACGGCACCATGCCGCCCAGCACGATTCGCCCCGGCAACCGCGCGCGCAGCACGCCGACATTGCCGACGCCGTTCTGCAGGGAGACGATGACCGCATCATGCGGCGCGTGTCGCGCGATGACATCGGCGATCCCGGCGGTATCGGCGCTCTTGACCGTCACCAGCACCACGCCGGCATCGTTGAAAATCGACGGATTTTCCGACAGCGTCAGCTGGTCCGCCGCAATCCTGCGGTCGAGGCCCTCGAAGCTCGTCAGCCGCAGCCCGTTGCTTTCGATCTCGGCGATCACGCGCGGCCGCGCCAGCAGGGCGACCTGGCGGCCTCCCGCCGCCAACATGCCGCCGACAAAGCAGCCGATGCTGCCGGCCCCGGCGACGCCGATCAATCTGTCTGCCGTCATCGCGCCCCGCCCTCGTTCAGCTCCCGTTCAAATAGCAGAATTTTGTCGCGAATGCCCGTCGCTCTGCGATCGCGCCTCTGCCTCCGGCCGCGGCTTGTAACCGCGATGGCGCGCCGTTATCTTTGTCGCCCGGGGGCTGGCTCGCGGCAGGAGACGACAATGGGTTTACTCGACATACTCAACGGCATGCAGAACGGCCCGCGCGGCCCCGGCAAAGCGGACGCACAGGACAAGGGCGGCAAAGGCGGCATGTCGCCGATCACCATGGCGATCCTGGCCTTGCTGGCCTACAAGGCGGTCAAGCACATCGGCGGCGGCCAGCCCCAGACTGCCCCGGCCCGCGTTCCGGCGCCCTCACCCAACACGGTGAATGCCGGCCTTCCCGGCGGCGGCATGGGCGGCGGTCTGGGTGACCTGCTGAAGGGCGGCCTCGGCGGCCTGCTCGGCGGTGCCGCCGCCGGCACCGTCATCTCCGGCGGGCTCGGCGATTTGCTCAAGCAATTCCAGCAGCACGGCCAGGGCGAAGTGGCGGATTCATGGGTCGGCAAGGGCGAGAACAAGT
This sequence comes from Bradyrhizobium sp., assembly GCF_030693485.1. Lineage (GTDB taxonomy): Bacteria > Pseudomonadota > Alphaproteobacteria > Rhizobiales > Xanthobacteraceae > Bradyrhizobium. Next base: position 18,369 of record NZ_JAUYAN010000050.1, read on the forward strand.
CGATCGCGCCCGGCGATCTCGGCCAGGCCCTGGGCATCGATCAGATCAATGCGCTGACGTCGCAGACCGGCCTGTCGCGCGACGAGTTGTTGAGCGGCCTCAGCCAGTATCTGCCCGGCGTGATCGACCAGCTGACGCCGGAAGGACGGTTGCCGTCCGAAAGCGAATTGTCGAAATGGATCTGATGCCAATTGGCCAGCATGCACGTTAGAGAAGGACGACAGAAATGAGCGGCATCCTGTGGGTCATCCTGGTCGGCCTTGTCGCCGGAATTATCGCGCGGATTCTTTCGCCGGGCCCGAACAATCCGAGCGGCTTCATCCTGACCACCGTGCTCGGCATCGCCGGCGCATTTCTGGCTACCCTGATCGGCCAGAGTTTTGGCCATTACGGCCCGGACCAGGGCGCCGGCTTCATCACCGCGACGATCGGCGCGCTGGTCGTGCTGTTCATCTGGAACCGGCTGGTGGCAAGGCGGATGATTTCCGATCCCGGCAACAGGTGACGGCTTAGCCGTCATTCCGGGGCGATGCGAAAGCATCGAACCCGGAATCTCGAGATACCCCGGTGCGCAGTTGCGCACCTGAGGTCTGGTGCTACGCACCATCCCGGAATGACGTTCCGCGAATCTCATGTAATCAGATGCAGGCCCGCATCCATCCGCACCAGTTCGCCGGTCATGTTGCTCGAGCCCGGCGTGGCGAGGAAGCACACCAGTTGCGCGATATCGTCCGCCGATGAGGCGACCTTGAGCGGCACCCGCGCGATCACGCTGTCGCGCACCGCCTTGGCGCCGGCCTCGCCACGGCCCTTGGTGAACCAGGGCGTGTCGATATAGCCGGGGCATACCGTGTTGACGCGGATCAGCGGCGCCAGCGCGCGCGCCAGCGAATAGGTGATGGTGTTGAGCGCGCCCTTGCTCGCGGCGTAGGCGATCGACGAGCCGATGCCGCTGATGCCGGCTATCGACGAGACGTTGACCACGGCGGAAGCGCGGCCCGACGCCTTGGCGCCGGCCTCCAGCAGGCCGCGCGCCGCCCGGACCATCTGGAACGGGCCGATGGTGTTGACGCCGAACAGCCGCTGAAAATCCTCCGCCGACAATCCGTCGAGATCGGCATGCGCGACGTGCTTGGTGATCCCGGCATTGTTGATCAGCGCATCGAGCCGTCCCCAGGGTGCTGCGGCCGCGACGATCTTCTTGCAATCCTCGTCGCTGGAGACGTCGCCCTGCACCACCACCACTTCGGCGCCGGCGGCACGGCAGAGATCGGCGGTGGCCTCGGCTTCCTTCGCGCTGGATGAATAGTTGACCACGATACGCGCGCCGCCCTTGGCCAGGATGGCCGCGGTCGCGGCTCCGAGGCCGGACGCCGAACCGGTGACGACTGCGCACAAACCATCCCTGGACATCCGAAATTTCCTCTTTTTTGATTGTTCGATCCGGGCCGCGATCTACCATATCGCGCGGACAAATACCTGCAAAACCGCCAAACTCCACTGGGCGGAATTCATGGTTTCGGCAACCATGGCTGCATGCCGGCCTTGCAGGCGGCCCTGCGGAGACAGGTGCTTGTCTTAGCGGTGGCTTTTCCTCATCATGCGGTGCAAGAAAAGATCGCATCTGAGCCCGGCGGAACTACCGGGGCGACAAGCCAATCAAAACGAGGAAACGCTGTGGCGGAGAGTGAGAACATCGTTGCCGAGACCGCCGAGAAGATTTTCGCGGATCTCGCCGACGCCCAGACCATCAACCGCGACAAGAACGGCGGCTGGAAGGCGCCGCTGTGGCAGGCGCTGACCGAATCCGGCCTGCCGCTGTCCTGGGTGGCTGACGATCTGGGCGGGTCCGGCGCCAGCCTCGCCGAAGGTTTTTCCGTGCTGAGTGCGGCCGGGCGTTTTGCCGTGGCCGTGCCGCTGGCCGAGACCATGCTGGCGGGATGGCTGCTGGCGCAGGCGAAGATTGCTTCCCCCGAAGGCGAGATGACGGTGGCGCCCGCGAGCCCCCGGGATCGCATCACGCTCAACGCCGACGGCACGCTGAGCGGCCGCGCCCGTGGCGTGCCTTTCGCCAAGGTTGCAAAACATATCGCCGTGCTCGCCGCCGGCGGCAACGGCTTCTCGATCGCGCTGGTCGATGCCGCCTCGGTCAGGATCGAGGCCGGCCTCGGACTTGGCGGCGACGCCAGCGACACCGTGACGTTCACCAACGTTGCGCCGATCACGATCAAGCCGGCGCCGAAAGGCTTTGACCAGACCGTGCTGATGCTGATGGGCGGCGTGGCGCGCAGCCTGCAGATAGCCGGCGCCCTGGAATCGATGCTCGACATCAGCGTGCGCTATTCCAACGAACGCGTCGCCTTCGAGAAAAAGATCTCGAAATTCCAGGCGGTGCAGCACAACCTCGCAAAACTCGCCGGCGAGTCGGCGGCGGCGCTGGCGGCGGCGACTTCCGCAGCGGATGCCGTCGCCAACAGCACCTCGTTCGACGACGCGTTCTTTCTGGAAGCCGCATCGGCCAAGATCCGCTGCTCGGAAGCCGCCGAAAAGGGCGCCGCCATCGCCCATCAGGTGCACGGCGCGATCGGCTTTACCGTCGAGCATATCCTGCACCGCTACTCCCTTCGCGCGCTGGCTTGGCGCGACGATTTCGGTTCGGAAAGCTACTGGGCGGTCGAACTCGGCAAACTGGTCGCCGACCGCGGCGCCGACGAGCTATGGCCGCTGGTAGCGTCGCGCTGATACCTGACAAAATTCGTCTGCACGAAAGACTTGAGCCATGACCGCAGCCCTTCGTTTCGATCCGATCCGCCTGCCGCCCGAATGCGAGCAACTGCGCAAGGAAGTTCGAAAATTCCTCGCCGACGAAATCGCGGCCGGCACCTTCGATCCGCACCAGCCCAATCGCGAAGACACCGACGCGCCGGAATTTTCCCGAAGGGTCGGCGAGCACGGCTGGCTCGGCATGACCTGGCCGAAGAAGTATGGCGGCCACGAGCGCTCGTTTCTCGAGCGCTATGTGGTGACCGAGGAAATGCGCGTCGCCAATGCGCCGACCCGCCGTTTCTTCGTCGCCGACCGCCAGAGCGGACCGGTGCTTTTGAAGTATGCGCCCGAGCACATCAAGATGGACATCCTGCCGCGGATATGCCGCGGCGAGGTCTGTTTCGCGATCGGCATGAGCGAGCCGAATTCCGGCTCCGACCTGTTCGCCGCCAAGACCAAGGCGACCAAGACCGACGGCGGCTTCCTGATCAACGGTACCAAGATCTGGACTTCGTCCGCCCATATCGCCGACTACATGATCGCGATCTTCCGCACTTCGCCGCCGACCAAGGAAAACCGCCGCCACGGCCTGACCCAATTCCTGGTCAAGATGAAGCAGCCGGGCATCCAGGTGAATCCGATCGGCCAGATCACCGGGCAGTTCGAATTCAACGAGGTGGTGTTCACCGACTTTTTCGTGCCCGACGATCACATGCTGGGCGAAATCGACGGCGCCTGGAAGCAGGCGACGAGTGAACTCGCCTATGAGCGAAGCGGGCCGGAACGCTTTCTGGAAACCTATTACGTGCTGACCGAACTGGTTCGCGCGGTCGGACCGAAGCCGGACACCCGCAGCGCCGAAGGCATCGGACGCCTCGTCGCACAGTTGCACACCATGCGGCGGATGTCGGTGTCGGTCGCGGGCATGCTGCAGGCCGGCAAGGAGCCCGTGGTGGAAGCCTCCATCGTCAAGGACATCGGCACCATCTGGGAGCAGCAATTGCCGCACCGGGTCCGCGACCTCGCCGCCTTCGTCGAGGAGAACGCCAGCAACCGCGAGACGCTGGAGCACCAGCTGTCGTTCGCGATCAAGACCGCGCCGAAGCTGACCATCCAGGGCGGCACCACCGAAGTGCTGCGCGGCATCATCGCCCGCGGACTCGGGCTGCGCTGACCCAACTCAATTCAATCGAGGACCATTCATGACAAAATTCACGGACATAGGCGTCGAGAAGCACGGCCACGTCGGCCTGATCGAAATCCAGCGGCCGCCGCTGAACTTCTTCGACATCTCTCTGATCAACCAGATCGCCGACGCGCTGGAGGAGTTCGACAAGGATATCGAGATCCGCGCCTCGGTGCTCGCCGCCCAGGGCAAGGCGTTCTGCGCCGGCGCCAATTTCAGCGATCCGGCGCGGCAGGCGCAGGAAGCCGCCGAGGCCAAGGGCGATCCCGCCGACAGCCTCGGCTCGATCAACAGTCTCTATCTGCACGCGGTGCGCATCTTCCGCGCCAAGAAGCCGGTCGTCGCCGCCGTTCAGGGCGCCGCCATCGGCGGCGGTCTCGGCCTCGCGGTATCTGCCGACTTCCGCGTCACCTGCCCCGAAGCGCGCTTTTCCGCCAACTTCACCAAACTCGGCTTCCATCCCGGCTTCGGGCTGACCACGACGCTTCCCGAACTGGTCGGCAAGAACAACGCCGAACTGATCTTCTACACCAGCCGCCGCGTCACCGGCGAGGAAGCCACCAAGATGGGCCTCGCCAATCTCTGCGTGCCGCAGGACCAGGTTCGCGCCGAGGCGATGAAGCTTGCCGCCGAAATCGCCGAATGCTCGCCGCTCGGCCTGCTCTCGACCCGCGCCACCATGCGCGCCGGCCTCGCCGACCGCGTGCTCGCCGCCACCAACCACGAACTCGCCGAACAGTCCCGCCTCCGCGCGACCGAAGATTTCAAGGAAGGCGTGAAAGCGACCGCCGAGCGAAGGGTCGCAAATTTCAAGGGTCGGTGAGTTTCCACAAGACGTCGTCCCGGCCAAGCGAGCAACGCGAGCGCTGAGCCGGGACCTATACGCCGTGACCACTCGGCAAGAACGCTGGCGTTAGAGACCTTCTGCAACAAGTTCCGCCGCGGCGTATGGGTCGCCGCTTTCGCGGGGACGACTCGCGGATAAAGCTGCGCTACTTCTTTCTCACCACCAGCGCATCCACGATCGTCACGCCCTGCCCTTCCGGATGCACCAGCACCGGATTGAGTTCGATCTCCGAAATCCCGCTCGCTTGTTGCGCCGCCAGCACCGAGATCTGCGCGATCAGTTGCGACAGCGCCGGTACATCGGCTTTCGCCGCACCTCTGAATCCGTCGAGCAACGGTGCTGCCTTCAACTCCGCCAGCATCGCGCCGGCTTCCACCGCGCTCACCGGCGCGGGCCGGTAGATCACATCCCTGAATAGTTCCGTGGTGACGCCGCCAAGTCCGACCATGATCATCGGACCGAAGGTCGCATCCAACAGCGTGCCAACGATGATCTCGACGCCCTTTTTCGCCATCGGCCCGACCAGCACGCCCTGGATCTCGGCATCCGGCCGGTGCCGCCGCGCGTTGTTCAGCAGGGCATCATAGGCCAGAAATGCCTCACCCTTGGTCGCAATACCGACGCGCACGCCGCCGACTTCACTCTTGTGCGGGATGTCGCGCGACTGGATTTTTGTCACCAGCGGAAAACTCATCTGGGCGACGACCGCATCGAGCCCGCTCTTTTCCGTCACCAGCTCTTCGTCCGGCACCGCGATGCCGGCCGCGCGCAGCAGCGATTTGCTGTCGAATTCCGATAGCGTGGCGGACTTCAGATGCGCGGAGAGATCGCGCCGCGGCGACGCCGCCGCGTCGACCCTTGGCGCCAGTTTGAACCGGGCGCGCTCAACCATCCGCCGCATCGCGACGCCGGCATGTGTCAGTCCCGACAGCAACACGGCGCCGCAGGCCGCGAACTCGCCGCGCGCGAAAGCCGACGGCAGCGTGTAGGAATAGAACACGATCGGCTTGTGCCGCGCATCGATCACCGGCTTCAACTCGGCCTGCTTGAACGGCACCCGCGTGTCGCTCGACAACGACAGAACCACCAGGATGGCATCGACTTCATCGGACACGCTGAGCAGGTCGATGCTTTTCTGCAGGCCGCCGGAATGCACGCCCTGCGCGGTGACGTCGATCGGATTGCCCGCGGCGCCATAGGACGGCAGCAGTTTCTTGATCCCGGCTTGAATTCCATCCGACAGTTCCGGCACCTGCAGCCCCTGCAGCGCGACGGTGTCCGCGCCCCAGATCCCGGCGCCGCCCGACACCGTGAGCACGGCGACGTGGTCGCCCTTCGGCAGCGGATTGCTGATGAGCAAGGCCGCGATGGTCACGGCCTCGTCGAGATCGTTGGAAACGATAAAGCCGTATCTGGCGAACACCGCGTCATAGGCGGCGGACCAGCCGGCCATGCTGGCGGTATGCGAGGCGGCGGCGCGCTCGCCGGCGCCGGAGCGGCCGACCTTTGTCACGATGACGGGCTTGCCGATTTCCGCCGCGCGCTGAGCAGCGGCGAGAAACTTGTCGACGTCGCGAATGCCCTCGATGAACAGCAGGATCACGTCGGTGGAGGCATCTTGCACCATGTAATCGAGGAACTCGCCGGCGCCGAGATCGCTTTCATTGCCTGCGCTGACGCAATAGCTGATCGCCACCCCCAGCGCCTTGGCGCGATGCTTGATCGCAAAGCCGATGCCGCCGGACTGCGCGACGATGGCGATCCGTCGCGTGGTCGCAACCAGCGGCACATGGCCCGGCTTGACGTCGACGGTCGGGCTGAAGGTTGCTGCGACCTTCTGTACCTCGCTCAGGAACCCCTCGGCATTGGGACCGGAGATCCGCATCCCCGTGCGCTTCGCCAGCGCAACGATGGCGTCCTGCATCGCGGCGCTGTCGCCGCCTTCCTCCGCAAAGCCCGAGGATATGATGACGGCATTCTTGACGCCGACGGCGGCGCATTGCTCGAGCGCGCCGAGCACGGCGCGGGCGGGAATGATGACGATGGCGAGATCGATCGGCTGGCCGACATCGGCGATCGACTTGTAACATCGCAACCCGTCGATATCGGTGTAGTTCGGATTGATCGGATAGATCTTGCCGGGAAATTCATTCTTGCGCAGCATCGACAACAGCCGCCCTGGAATCTTCTCCAGATCGCGCGACGCCCCGATCAGCGCGATGCTGTCAGGAGCGAAGAAAGAGTCGAGCGGGTGAGGCATGGGGGAAGTCCTATGCTTTACGTTCGAGTGTCGTGTCCCGGACGCGGTGCCGCGTGCTACGCTGCGCCGCAGAGCCGAACCCATGGTAGCAAAGCATGGACCCCGGATCAGCAGCGCACCACGCCGCAAGCGCGGCGCGCTGCACTGCATCCGGGGAACGCCGACTACTGACGTTTGGGTCCATCCGGGCTACGCGTTTAGATCAGGTAGTCAAGCGGAACGTCACCCCACCCAGTTCAAACGAATCGCCCGACACCGAAAAACCCCTGGCCCTGGCGGCATCGCGCACGACAGCGACATCAGCCACCTTGAACGTCAGTCCGCTCATGATGTCGGCAGCGCCGTTCACAAAACGAAAACTGGCATTGGGCAGCTTCAGCTCGGGCTCGGCGTTCCTGCTCGTGCTCACGGGGATTCCGATGATCTTGCCCCAATGCGCGGCCAGCACCCCGGGCTCCGGGCTTTCCATTTCCACTTCTGTCAGCGCCAGCGTCACATCCTTACGGATCGATTTTGTCCAGTCCGGCCCGGCCGGCGGATAAGGTCCCAGAACATTGTCGCTTGCGGCGGTGTGGTTGAATTCGATGAAGGCGGCGCGGCAATCGCGCGGATGCAGTTGAACGCCGTGATAGGGCGCGTGGTCGATCACATTGGCGGTGCGCACGCCCATTTTGGCGGCATGCGCGCCGCGCTCGTCGGGATCGTCGCAGCAGAAGATCGCCATATAGCCGCCGCGGCCGCCGGTCTTCTCGATGAACCGCCCGGCCGCGGTGCCGGGCTGGAACGGCGCGACGACTTCGAGCAAAATCGTATCGACCGGCAGCAGCGCATTCTCCAGACCATATTTGGCGACGTTGCCGTCGCGGTAGCAAATATTCAGCCCCATGATGGCGGCGATATCGCCCACCAAGGGTTCGATGGCCGGCGCCACCAGGCAGATCTGCCGCAGCCTCATGAAACCCGACATCTCATGCCCCTGATCAATGGTTCTGAAAAACCGGCTTGCGCTTCTCGACGAACGCCTTGGCGGCTTCCTTGTGGTCTGCGGTCTCGCCCGAGCGCGAATGATGCATCGCCTCGGCATCGAAGCAGGCTTCCAGCGACATGTGTTCGGCGTTGTTGATATTCTTCTTGATGTAGCCGAGCGTGATCGACGGCCCCTGCGCCAGCGACATCGCGAGATCATGCGCGGCCTGCTCGACCTCGGCATCGGGAACGACTTTCGTCACCAGCCCTAGCGCAAGCGCTTCCTGCGCCGTCAGCACCGGCGACATCAGATAGAGTTCGCGGGCGCGGGCGCTGCCGAGCATCTGCGTCAGGAAAAAGGTGCCGCCGTAATCGCCCGACAGGCCGACCTTGGCGAAGGCGGTGGTGATCTTGACCGACGCCGAGGCAACGCGGAGATCGCAGGCCAGCGCGATCGAAAGCCCGGCGCCGGCGGCGGCGCCATCGACCTGCGCCACCACAGGCTTCTGCATCTCGTGCAGGATGCGGGAGACCTCCATGCCGCGGCGCAGGTTGGTCTTCTTGGCCTCGAACGGCAAAGGCGCCCGCCCTTCCGCCATCGACTTGACGTCACCGCCGACGCAGAAGGTGCCGCCGGCGCCTTTCAGCAGCACCGCGCGAACCTCGTGATCCTCCGCCGCGCGCCGCGCCGCCGTCACCAGGCCCAGTGTCATGTCGGGATTGAGCGCGTTGCGGCGATCCGGCCGGTTCATGGTGATGGTGAGCAGGCCATGGTCGAGATGCTGCAGGACGATTTCGTTGTTCATTGCGGCTTCCTTGTTGTCGTTATTCGTTTGCTCAGATGTTTCAACGTCATTGCGAGCGCAGCGAAGCAATCCATTCATCCTTTGCGGGTCTATGGATTGCTTCGTCGCAAGTGCTCCTCGCAATGACGGATAATGGTCCGGCGCCTATTTCTTCACCAGCGGGCAGCGCGACTGTTCCAGCGGCTGGAATGCATCGCTCCCGGAAACCGTGCCGACCAGCTTGTAGTAGTCCCAGCGCCCCTTGGACTCCGACGGCTTCTTGACCTCGAACAGGTACATGTCGTGCACCATGCGGCCGTCGTCACGGATCTTGCCGTTCTTGGCGAACATGTCGTTGATCGGCGTGTCCTTCATCACCTTGATCACCGCCGCCGCATCAGTGGTGCCGGCGGCCTTCACCGCTTTCAGGTAATGCGAGACCGAGGAATACACGCCGGCCTGGGCAGTGGTCGGCGGCCGCTTCCTGCGTTCGGTGAAGCGCTTTGAAAAAGCCCGCGTCTCATCGTTGAGATCCCAGTAGAAGGCTTCTGACAGCAGCAGGTTCTGCGCGATTTCGAGGCCTATGCTGTCGATGTCGGTGATGAAGACGAGTAGCGGCGAGGCCTTCTGCCCGCCCTTCATCAGCCCGAACTCTGCAGCCTGCTTGATCGCGTTGATGGTGTCGCCGCCGGCATTGGCGAGGCCGATGACCTTGGCCTTCGACGCCTGCGCCTGCAGCAGGAAGGACGAGAAGTCCGATGTATTGAGTGGATGGCGGACGCTGCCCAGCACCTTGCCGCCATTCTTCACCACCACATTGGTGGTGTCCCTTTCCAGCGCCTGTCCGAAGGCATAGTCGGCGGTCAGGAAGAACCAGCTGTCGAGGCCGGATTTGACGGCCGCAAGCCCCGTCACATTGGCCTGCCCATAGGTATCGTAGGTGTAGTGCACGGTGTAGGGACCGCACGCTTCATTGGTCAGCGCAACCGTGGCCGGCCCGTTAAAGATGATGAGCTTGTTGCGCGCTTTTGCGATCTCGCCCGCGGCAAGCGCCGTTGCGGAAGCCGCGACGTCGAAGATCATTTCCACGCCCTGGTTGTCGAGCATGTCGCGCGCCAGGCTGGCCGAGACGTCGGCCTTGTTGAGATGGTCGGCGACGACGATCTCGACCTTGCGGCCGAGCACCTCGCCGCCAAAATCCTCCACCGCCATCTTCGCGGCGGCCTCGCTGCCCGCCCCGGTGATGTCGGCATAAAGCCCGGACATATCGAGAATGCCGCCGAGTTTTAACGGAGGTTTCGTCTGCGCGAGGGCGGCGCTTGCCGACAATGCCAGCACCGATGCCAGAACGCCTGAAAATATCCGTCTCATCAAAGCCTCCCTGCGAACGGACCGCATTCGTTGCGGCCTCACTTCTGTTGCCGCAATCATGCCGGAAGCGTCTCGCAGCGGCAAGGCGCGCAGCCGCGCGGGAGGCATGCCGTGGCTCTGCGACGCGGGCATTTTCCGCTAAGCGGAATGGTCGGCGATGGACTCCAACTACTCGTCGTACCTGCCAACACGTTCGCAGGGACGACGATGGTATTTCGAACGCGGAACGCCGCATAACGCCCACTCACCCCAGCAGCCCCTTCCCCGGCACATGATTCAGTTCCAGCCTGATGCCATCGGGATCCTCGAACAGCAGCGAGTAATATCCCGGCGCCCACTGGTCCTCGCGCGGCGCGCGGATGATGTTGGCGCCGTCGAGCGTGCCGAGGAAGGCGTGCAGTTCATCGACATCGGCGCGCTCGCGGGCGCGGAAGCAGAGATGGTGCAGGCCGACGCGGCCTTGCTCAAAGGCCGCGCCCTCATGCTCCGGCGATGGCGCGCGGATGCCGACCGCGGTGCGACCGCCGACGCAGTAATAAGTCGTCTCGGTATCCATCACCGGCTTCAGCCCGAGAAACGGCAGCAGCTGACGATAGAACGCGCGGGAGCGCTCGAAATTCGATGCGGTCAGGAAAAAATGCGCGATGCCGTTGACTTCCATCGTCTCCCCCTTCGTCGACATAACGATTTCGGCTAAGGTTATCTGCCGACCGCGGCCAGCATACAGGAATGGATCCGATTCCAAGCAGCGTTCACCCGGTGATTGCCACGCGGGCGCATTGCGCCGGGTTTGCCGTGGCGTTGACGTGCCTGCTCGCCGGCGCCGCGCCGGCTGATGCGGCGGGCTGCGCGTTCGAACCGCAGGGTGAGGGCCGCGTCGCCGCCGTGATCGATACGCGCGCGTTTCGCCTGACGGACGGCCGCGAAATCAGGCTCGCCGGCATCGAGCCGGTCGCCGGCGCCAGGGCCGGCCGTACGGCGCTGGTTGCCATCATCACCGGGCGCGAGGTGACATTGTCGGGCGACAGCGACAGCCCCGACCGCTATGGCCGCCAGCCCGCTTTCGTCCATCTTGCCGGCGGCGATACGCCGGTGCAGAGCATGCTGCTGGCACAGGGCGAGGCGCTGGTATCGGCCGATGTCGCCAACAGGGACTGCTCTGCGACGCTGTTGGCAGCCGAAGCGGAAGCGCGACGCGCCAAACGGGGAATTTGGGCCGATCCGGCAGCCATAAAAAACGCGGAAAGTCCGGGCGATATTTTGGCCGGGATCGGGCGCTTTACATTGGTCGAAGGCAGGGTTGTGTCGGTCAGGCAGGCCGGGGCAACGACTTACCTGAATTTCGGCCGGAACTGGACACGCGACTTTGCGGTGACTATTTCAAGGCGGGCGGCGGCGGCGCATGCGGCGGCCGGGATCGGCCTTAAGTCTCTGGAGAATCGACGGATTCGGGTCCGTGGCTGGGTCGAGGCGCGGGGCGGCCCGCGAATCGAGGTGCTCCATGTGGGGCAGATTGAAATGCTTGGCGGGAATTAGCCCGCCGGCCAGATACGAGTGGCTGACGTGACGAGGTGTGCGGGACGGCGCGACAGGGGAACAGGCCGCCGGCTTTGGGCTGCGGGCCCGCTGCTGTGCGCATTTCTGGCGCTTTCCGGCTGCGGCGGCGTCGACCGCTTCACCACTGCCGCGCCTTCGGCGGGCGGTTCGGCCAAGCCGGCGCGCACGGTGGCGCAGACCCCCGCCGCCGAGCGCGAGCATGAACGCATTCTCTCTTCCTATGGCGGCGCCTATGACGATCCCAGGCTGGAAGCCCTGATCGGCAAGACCGTCGACCGGCTGGTGGCGGCGTCGGATCGTCCCGATCAGGCCTACCGGGTGACTATTCTCAATTCCGGCGCGGTCAACGCTTTCGCCCTGCCGACCGGCCAGCTTTACGTCACCCGCGGCCTCGTCGCGCTCGCCAGCGACACCTCGGAATTGTCGTCAGTGCTGTCACACGAGATGGCGCATGTACTCGCCAAGCACGCCTCGATCCGCGAGGATCAGGCACGGCAGGCCGCTGTCGTCACCCGCGTCGTCACCGACATGGGCAACGATCCCGATCTGACCGCGCTGGCGCTGGCCAAGACAAAACTGACGATGGCGAGCTTTTCGCGCGCCCAGGAGTTCGAGGCCGACGGCATCGGCGTCGGCATTTCCGCCCGCGCCAGGTTCGACCCGTATGGCGCGGCGCGCTTCCTGACCTCGATGGAGCGCAACGCCGCCCTCAAGGCCGGCAAGACCTCGCTCGATCCGCGCGCGCAGGATTTTCTGTCGACGCATCCGGCGACCCCCGAGCGGGTGCAGAACGCGCAGAATTCGGCACGGCAGTTCTCCTCGCCGGAGGGCGGCGAACGCGACCGCGAGACCTATCTCGCCGCAATCGACAACATCGTCTATGGCGAAGACCCCAGCGAAGGCTTTGTGCGCGGCCGGCGCTTTTTGCATCCGAAGCTCGGCTTCACCTTCGCGGCCCCCGAGACCTTCACGCTGGACAATACCGCGCAGGCGGTGATCGGCGTGCGCGAGGGCGGCACCCAGGCGATGCGCTTCGACGTGGTGCGGGTGCCGTCGGAGCAGACGCTCGCCGACTATCTCAATTCCGGCTGGATGGAGAATGTCGAGAAGGGCTCGGCGGAGGAATTGACCATCAACGGCTTTCCGGCGGCGTCCGCCACCGCGCGTGGCGATCAATGGCAGTTCAAGGTCTATGCGCTGCGCTTCGGCAGCGACGTCTACCGCTTCATCTTTGCCTCCAAGCAGAAGACCACCGAGAGCGACCGCAACGCCCGCGAAACCGTGAATTCATTCCGCCGCCTGACGCTGGAAGAAATCCAGGCCGCCCGGCCGCTGCGCATCAAGGTCATCACCGTGCAGCCCGGCGACACCGTGGAATCGCTGGCGCACCGCATGTCCGGCGTCGACCGCCCGGCGCAACGGTTTCGGATTTTGAACGGACTCGACGCCAACGCCCAGGTGAAGGCGCGTGACCGCGTGAAGATCGTGGTGGATTGAAGCGCGAAGCGCGTCATCCCGGGCCGCGAAGCGGACCCGGGATCTCGAGATTCCTGGTTCGCTTCGCGGCCCGGAATGACAGCCAACAGAAAAAGCCCGGTCTTGCGACCGGGCTATCTCAATTCTGAACCCAAAGGCTGCGTTATGCCGCCTCGTCCGCGACCGCGGCGTCGTCACCATCGGCGTCGGCATCAGCCTCGCCGGCTTCGGTCTCCGTCTTGGCGCCGCGGCGCGGGCTCTTGGCGAGCTGGCCTTCGATTTCCTTGACCGCTTCGGTCTCGGTCGAGTGCTGCACCACGGCGATTTCGCGCGACAGCCGGTCGAGTGCTGCTTCATACAGCTGGCGCTCGCTGTAGGACTGCTCCGGCTGCGAATCCGAACGATAGAGATCGCGCACCACTTCGGCGATCGCGACGATGTCTCCGGAATTGATCTTGGCTTCGTATTCCTGGGCGCGGCGCGACCACATTGTGCGCTTGACGCGGGCGCGGCCCTTGAGGGTTTCCAGCGCGCGCTTGACCAGCGCGGGCTCCGACAGCTTGCGCATGCCGACATTGGCGACCTTCGCCGTCGGCACCCGCAGCGTCATCTTGTCCTTCATGAAATTGATCACGAACAGCTCGAGCCGTGCGCCGGCGATCTCCTGCTCTTCGATGGCCAGGATCTGGCCAACGCCGTGCGCGGGATACACCACGAATTCGTTGGTCTTGAAGCCCTGGCGCTGGGTCAGAACCTTCTTCGGCTCCTCGACCCGGGGGGCGGCAACGACCGGCTTGGCGGCGGCAACGGGCTTCGCCGCAGCCTTCAACACCACGGGCGGCTTGGCCGCGGACTTCGGGGTCAAGGCGACGGGCTTGGAAGTTAAAGGCTTGGGAGCGACCTTCGAAGCAGGGGCCTTCGACACGGTCGCTTTCGCGGCAGTTTTTGCAGTCTTGTTTGGCATTGCGCTTCTTTTGTTTTTCGAGGATTTGGCGGCCGGGGCCTTTCGGGGCTCCTTAAGAGAAGCCTTGGCACGGCCTTTGGTTGCACTGCGGCTCACCGCAGCGGCTTTTTTGGTGGTCTTTGAAGCACTCTTTTTACGCGTTTTCTGTGACACAGCCTGCGCGCGGAAACTGCCACGCCCCTGTTGGATGTTTTTCACGGGAACCCGAGGGCCACAGGTACGCATGGCTGGATTCGGCTAGTATTGTGTCCAATATAGCACATTTTCCGGAAAAATCAATGATTTACGCCCTGCCGGAGGGCTCGGCGGGCGCTTTCGGCGATCTCACGCAGATTAGGGTTAAGCTGGCGGCGGTCGTAGGGCCGAAACGGCCCTGTTTCAAATCAGCCGGGACGCTTCAAATCAGTCGCCGCTCCCGGGCGCCGGAGAAAAATATTTCTCAAACTTGCCTTCCATGCCGTCGAAATCCTTGGCGTCGGACGGCTCTTCCTTCTTCTGGGTGATGTTCGGCCAGGTCTTGGCGTATTCGGTATTCACCTCCAGCCACTTTTCCAGGCCGGGCTCGGTGTCGGGCTTGATCGCATCGGCGGGGCATTCCGGTTCGCACACGCCGCAGTCGATGCATTCGTCGGGATGGATGACCAGCATGTTCTCGCCCTCGTAGAAACAGTCTACCGGGCAGACCTCAACGCAATCGGTGTATTTGCATTTGATGCAGGCTTCAGTGACGACGTAAGTCATCCAGGGCTCCGAAACGGTCAATTTTCAGTGGTTTGCGTAGCGCAGGAACACCGCAGCCGCAAGTCGAGCAACGACACGTTCTGGAGGCGTTTTCATGCGCTCCAGCACGTGCTCCAGATAGTCATTCCCGGCGGCCGTGCAAATCTTCGTAGAGGATGCGGGCGGCGGTGGCATCGCCCCGGCGCTCGGCAAACGCGACCACTTTCAGGATGCGCACCGAGTTGTCGAGCGCGATGGTCAGCACGTCGCCAGCCTTGACGGCGTGGCCGGGCGCCTTCTCTCTGATACCATTGATGCGGACATGGCCGGCCTCGACCAAAGCAGCGGCGCTGCTGCGGGCCTTCACCACCCGCGCGTGCCACAGCCATTTATCGAGACGCTGGCGCTCCAAGCAACACCATCGAGAAAGGGATCAGTCCTTGCGGTTGGCGGCGAGCTGTTCCTTGAGCGCCGCCAGTTTGGCGAACGGCGAATTCGGATCGACCGGACGGTCGCGCTCGCGCGGCGCGGCGCTGGTGGCCCATTGCCGGTGCGACGGACCGCTGTCGCGGCCGCCCTTGCCACCGAAACCACCCTTGTCGCGTCCGCCCTTGTCACGGCCACCCTTGTCGCGGTCGCCGCCACCGAATTTGCCTGGTGGCTTACCCTGCGATCTATCCTGCGGCTTGCCTTCGGGTCTTCCTTGCGGCCGGTCGTTGTCCCTGCCCTTGCCTTGAAAACGCTCGCGCGGCGGCCGGCCGCCCCGGTCCTCGCGCGGCGGGCTCGCC
>NZ_JAUYAN010000033.1 GCF_030693485.1 Bradyrhizobium sp.
GGTCAGGATGATGCCGTTGGTACCGCCCACGCCGGGGAGATAAACGCCATCGCTGGTGTTACCGAAGCCAACGCTCTGGTAGCCAAGGCCGCTGCTGCCGAACATGGCGAAGCTCGGCGAACCGCCGGAGGTCGAGATGACTTCCTTGGTGTTGCCCTGGGAGTACACTGCACTGACCTTGATGTCATCGCCGGCACCGGTCGGGATGTTCTTGATCTGCAATGCGCCCTGGATAGCCCAGCCCCACTTGCTGTCGGGATGACCGCTGATTTCCGACAGGTTGGTCGGAACGCCACCGGCGCCGAGCGTGTTGTAGGAAGCGTTCACGAGGTGAGCGCCGGCCGACAACTGCAGGAGACCCCAGGCCTGATCGACGCGGATGTTACCGACGATGTCGGGAGCAAACGAGCCGCCGTAGGCGTTGGTGCCGTTGCCGTTGGCGTTGACGCCGAGGGCGAGGTTCTGAACCGAAGTGCGGTGGAACACGGTCGGATCGTCGAGGCCGATGGTGCCCGACACGCCGTTGCCGAACTGAGCGGTGTACTGGATGTTGTTGACACCGGTGACGGTGTCATGGCCGCCCATCAGGAACGAGTTGTTGTTGCCCGGATAACCATGCCACGGAGCCGCGAAGGCCGAGGCCGACTTACCGAAGGTGAAACCAGCGAACTGGATGAACACCATTTCAACCGCGACGTAACCAGCGCCTGCGGTGGAAAGCAGAGCGCTGTTCAGGCCAGTGACCTGGGAGCCAACCGGGAGCGCCGGGTTGGAGCTGCCGAAGTTCTGGAACTGGAAGTCGCCCTGCGCGAAGGTACGGACAACGCCGTATTCGGTGGCGGTGCGGGTATCAACCGTCAGCGCCATACGCGAACGGGAGTTGAAGTAATCGCGGAAGCGATTGCCCTGGCCGTTGTCACCGGCGTAGAACGGCTGGCCGTAGACGCCGCCGTTGAACGTGGTGTCGATGCGCAGATAACCACCCAGCTTGATGCAGGTGTCGGTGCCCGGAATGTAGAAGAAACCGGCACCATACAGGGAGCAGATCCTCACGTACTCGACCGCTTTGGCCTTGACGGGAAGATCAGCTGCCTGTGCCCCGCTCATGGCGATGAGACCCGCCGCCGAGCCGAGGATAAGGCTCTTAACCATCTTCATGTTAACCTCCAAGTTGCTCTGTAGGGAAGGTTCCGGATCCGCCGGGTGAAACACCCTTGAGGTTGGTTCCCTTAATCCCTTGAAACCCGCTTAGTCGCTTCGCGCCTTCGGACACTCCCGCTCAACGCGAGGGACTTAAGCGAACCACCTAACGGGACGACCTCGGGATGCCCCCCTCCGTCGCAAGATGACAATTACCGAACACTTCTGCACACGCAACAAAGGAACGCTTCAGAACGGCTTGAGTCAGGCTGTTTTCGGATGGGTGTTGCACAAATAACACGCAACCGCGATCGAGCTTTCGTCGCAAGGCATTGTTATGTAACACCATTTCAGATTAGTTCCATTTTGTCTGCTGACCTTCGCGAAAGCAGCGCTGCGGCCGGCCATCCCCTCCCCGGGCCTCGCCTTCCGCCGAATCGAGCGTTTGAGGGAGCCGATCCCGGCTCGAATCCCATTTGCGAAACGGCAGACCCTGAGTTCTGTCATCTGACTGATGGAATCGCCGCGTCAAGCGCCATTCAAATCCGTCGTGCGAGGCGCGGCCGCGCCTGACCCGGTTCCAACCCAATCCTGAACAACGGGTTCCGCGGCACCGACTGGCATTGCAGAAGCCCTTATGTTTCGGCCTCGAAATGCATTTTGCGATCTGGTGGGGGAGTCGTCGATACGAGTAGCGAAGTCGCCCTGATGAGCATCTCTCATGAAGCGAATCGCGACGTTGTTTCGGATGTCGCTGACAGCTCGCTTGCAAGCCTGAACTGAATCGTGGGGAACCCGGGCATCCGTCAAACAAGATCGTGATGCGAGCGCGGCCGAAGCTGCGACGCCTTTGCCGCCTGCGCAAAACTGTGGCCGAGACACCTTGGTAGTTGCGAGTTTCCGCGTCGGGGAAGTGGCGGAGAGGAAGGGATTCGAACCCTTGATACAACTTTCGCCGTATGGCGCTTTAGCAAAGCGCTGCCTTCAGCCACTCGGCCACCTCTCCGGTGCCGGTCTTATGCCTTGAATCGACCGGCAGGGTCAAACCGGAAGGTGTGAGCCATGCGAGCCACCGGTCGCTCCACCCATATATAAGGTGAGCCGCAAATCCCTGCGGAGGGGCTTTCCTCAGCGCCAGCATCAAATATAGATCAGTGATCATAGAGATCACTGATCATAGAGATCAAAGACCCTGGCGGCCATGGAGCAGGACGTGACGTCCGTTAAAGACAATCCAATGACGCTGACGTTCCGCTGCCCGGCGGAACTCGAAGGCGTGCTGCCGCCGCCGGTGCCGGCGGCTTCAGGCCTTCCCGCCTGGCTCAAGTCGATGCCGACGCAGGCGTTCAATGCCATCAACGGTCGCGACGAGAACACCGTCAAGCGTTGTCCGCCGTTTGTCGACGCCATGACCTGCGGTTTTCTGATTCCACTGATGTGCGACCTCAGGGTCGAGAACGGCGAATTCACCTGGGATAATGAAATACCGCCGGGCGGCGCCGTCAGTTTTGCGCGCTCGCCGGTCGGATTCCACGATGGCAGCCAGGTCATCGGCTCGCCGCTGTTCGAAGACGACCGCTTCCTGATCAAGTTTCATAATCTGTGGACGATCGAGTCGCCGGAGGGCTACGCGGTGCTGTTCACGCATCCCGCCAACCGTTTCGATCTGCCGTTCACGACGCTGACCGGACTGGTCGACTGCGATCGTTACCACGACAACTGGATTCACTTTCCGGCGCACTGGCACGACGCCAGCTTCAGCGGCGTGCTGCCGAAGGGCACGCCGGTCGCGCAATGCATGCCGGTGAAGCGCGAAAACTGGGTCGCCCGCACCATGCCGTTCACCGCGGAAGAGAGCCAGCGGGCGCACGATCTCACCACGGCGATCGATCGTGAGCCAGGCCTCTACCGGCGCCAGTTCCGGGTCTGAGCTTTTAACTGCGCAGGAATTTCGCGGCAGCGCTCGGCCGCAGAAAGAAGCGGCCGCGCGAGGAAATCGCCAGCGACATGATCGCCCGGCCGAACAGCTCCGGTCTTTCCTGCGTCGCCATCCGGATGCTGGCCTCGCCGGCGTCGCGCTGCCCCATTTCCAGCAGGCATCTGCCCAACTCCGCCCGCGCGACGGCATCGTCGGGCCGCAGCGCCACGACGCGCCGAAGCCTTTCGGCTGCGGCCGCGTATTCGCCGTCCAGCAACATGACCTGAGCGAGCGCGCTGAGGAGATCGGGGCGGTCCGGCGCCACCCTGAGGGCAGACAACAACAGCTCGCGTGCCCTGGCGCGGTCATTGCGCTTGAGATGAAGTGCCGCGAGTTCCCTTTGCATGTCGACGGCGTCAGTTGCGAACCCAAGGCCGCTTTCCAGCGCCGCCATGGCCTCCTCGAATCGTCCCGCTCTTGCCAGCTGAATGCCATGCTCGAGAAACGCCGGCGGATAGGGCGGTCGCCTCGCGGTGGCCCTTCGTAATTGCCCGAGCGCTTCGTCGAGGCGCCCGGTGAGGGCGAACGCCGCGCCAAGCAAGGTCTCGATCGCAGGATCCTCGCTGCGCCGTGCCGCCTTTTCCAGCGGTGCGATCGCTTCGGCGCCGCGGTTCTGCATCAGCAGCGCCTGACCGAGGAGCTGCGCCGCACGAACGTTGCCGCGATTGGCCTTCAACACCTCGGCGGCGATCCGCTCGGCCTCGCCGGGACGCTGCATCCCCAACGCAAAGCCCGCGCGTTCGAGCGCCTGGTCACTGGCGCTCGGCCGTACGGGACTGACAGGAAATGGCGGGCGCTTCGACATCGGCGCTGACGATAAACCAAAAACCGGATTGCGCCAGCGGCCGGGTCGCCCGCGCTCGTGCCAATATCTGGAATCATGAATCGGTACTGCTGCCCATCCTTCGAGACGGCCACTTCGTGGCCTCATCAGGATGAGGTTAAGTTGTTGAAACACAACAACCTCATGCTGAGGAGCGAGCAGCGCGAGCGTCTCGAAGCATGGGCAGCAAGCGACTCACCGAGCTCACATAGTCAGTATCAGTGCGCGGTGATCCAGGCGCGGGCCTCGCGCTGCGCCATGGCGATCTCGACCTCGGACATCAGCTCGGCGACCTCGCGGCGCAGCTCGATGGCCTCGGTGCGGCCCTTCAGGGCGGCGAGGTTGAACCATTTATGCGCGGCGACGAGATTGACCACGCCGGAACGTCCGCTCGCCCAGTACAGGCCGCGTTCGAACAACACGTCCGGGATCGCGGTGGCCTGCACCGGTATCGCCGCATCCTGATCGATTTGCCCCTGAAACATCTGACATCCCCTTTTTTGATTGTTGGCCGCCCTCCCCCGAGCGCGGCTCCCGTCCACTTGTAAAAACGCCTTGTTATTCCCTCGCCGTTTGCCGGCTTGTTGGGATGATCATGACCGATCAAATTTGAAGGGCAGTTTAAGTATCGCGATGAATGCGGCGTAAACGCCGATCCGGCGCAAGCGGCGGCGAAATCACAGAAGTGCCTGTTTCATGCGGGTTTCCGCGCGCTCGCGGAATTTGGTTTACCGTGGCATTTCGCGAAACGATAACCATTGCCGCGATCTCGTGCCCCGGACGCAGCGCAGAACCATCGGCGCGTCCAGGCCGTCCGTGACAGGCTACGGCGGTGCGCCTCGTTCGGGACACGGTAGCGCAGCCACCGCGCGGCGCGGCCCTGGCGAAAACCTGAATGTGGGGGATTTGGGAAGTTCGGAGCGGCACGCACCATCGGTGGCGGCTCTGGAGAACGAGGGCGTCGGCGAACACGTCAGGACCAGATTTCACTTTGGACTCAAGACCACTC
>NZ_JAUYAN010000052.1 GCF_030693485.1 Bradyrhizobium sp.
CGCGAGCAGGCTGAAATTCACCGTCATCAGTTCGACGATCGGGCGCATGCCAGCCATCGCCGCACCGATGCCGGCGCCGGTAAAGCCGGATTCCGACAGCGGCGTATCGCGGATCCGTTCCGCGCCGAATTCCGCCAACAGGCCCTTGCTCACGCCGTAGCAGCCGCCATAGTGACCGACGTCCTCGCCCATCAGAAACACGCGGTCATCCCGGCGCATTGCATCGCAGATCGCCTCTCGCATCGCATCGCGGTAGGTGATTTCCGTCGTTGCGGGCTTGATCATCTCTTGCGGCATGACACCTCAGCGTTCGGCTTGCGTAGCTGCTTCTGCGTAGGCGAAGCGGGTGAGTTGCTCGACCGGCTCCCATGTTGCGGCCTCGCTGAAGGCGACCGCCCCGGCAATCTCGGCCGCGACCTCGGACTCGATGCGCGCCAGATCTTCCGCATGAACCATATGATTGGTTTCCAGCCAGCCCTGAAAGCGCACGATCGGTTCCTTTTGCCGCCAGGCCTCGACTTCGGCCTTGTCGCGATAGAGCTGAGCATCGAACATCGAATGCGCGCGCAGCCGGTACGTCCGGCATTCCAGGAAGTGGGGCTTGCGGGTTGCGCGCACCGCATGCACCGCCCGACGGGCGGCGGCCTCGACCGCTATCACATCCATGCCGTCGACCGCCTCGGAAGCGATCTGGTAGCACGCCGCCTTGCGCTGGATATCCGTTTCGGATTCCGAAAGGGCTAGCGCCGTTCCCATGGCGTAGCGGTTGTTTTCGCACACGAACAGCACCGGCAACTCCCACAGCGCGGCCAGATTCATGCTTTCGTGAAACTCGCCTTCGGCGACGGCGCCCTCCCCGAAGAAGCAGGCCGTGACGATGTCGTCGCCCCGCATCCGGTCGGCGAGCGCCAGTCCGATCGCCATCGGCAGACCGCCGCCCACGATGGCGTTGCCGCCGTAGAAATTGGTGGCCCGATCGAACAGGTGCATCGATCCGCCACGTCCGCGGCTGCAGCCTTCCTGCTTGCCGTACATCTCCGCCAGCACTGCATTCATCGGCACGCCGCGCACCAAAGCGTGCCCGTGCTCGCGGTAGGTCGCCACGATCCTGTCACGCTGCTCCAGCACCGGGATGACGCCGACGGCAACCGCTTCCTCGCCATCGTAGAGGTGCAGGAACCCCCTGATCTCTTCCCTCGTATAGAGTTCGGCGCACTTGTCCTCGAAGCGCCGAATACGAATCATATGCTTCAGCAAAGCAAGCATATGCTCGCGCGACAGATGCGGCTTGTCGCCTGGTACGGTCATCGCTCCTCGCTTTCGAGCGTCGAGATGTCGCCCTCCGGCAGGCCCAATTCACGGGCCTTGAGCAGGCGGCGCATGATCTTGCCGCTGCGCGTCTTCGGCAGGTTCTGCCGAAAGACGATGTCCTTCGGCGCGACCGCCGGACCGAGACGCTGGCGCGCATGGCCGAGCAATTCCTTACGCAGCGCATCGCTGGGCTCGAAGCCGTTCCTGAGGGCAACGTAGGCCTTGACCATTTCGCCGGCGGTCGGGTCGGGAATGCCGATCACGCCGGCCTCGGCCACCGCCGGATGCTCCATCAGCGCGCTTTCCACTTCGAACGGGCCGATCAGATGGCCGGCGCTCTTGATCACGTCGTCCGCGCGGCCGACAAACCAATAGTACCCCTCGCCGTCGCGCATCGCGAGGTCGCCGGTCAGATACCAGCCGCCCATGAAGCACTTCCTGTAGCGTTCCTCTTCGTTGAGATAGGCACGCATCATCGACGGCCAGCCCGGGCGGAGCGCGAGTTCGCCCATCGCCATCGGTTCGGTGATTTCGCGCAACTCGCCGCCTTCAACGCACTCGACGATGCCGGCCGTGATCCCCGGCAGGGGACGCCCCATCGAGCCCGGCTTGACGTCCATCGAGCGGTAATTGGAGATCATGATGCCGCCGGTCTCCGTCTGCCACCAGTTGTCGTGAAACGGCTTTCCGAAGG
Organism: Bradyrhizobium sp.; assembly: GCF_030693485.1. Lineage (GTDB taxonomy): Bacteria > Pseudomonadota > Alphaproteobacteria > Rhizobiales > Xanthobacteraceae > Bradyrhizobium. The sequence goes on from NZ_JAUYAN010000052.1 coordinate 2,006, forward strand.
TGGCCGCGCTCCACGCCACGGCTTCCGGGTTGAGCGGTTCGCCGACGCTGGCCATGTAGCGCACTTTGGACAGATCAAATCGCCTGGTAATTTCGGCTCCAACCTTCATCAGCATGCGGATCGCCGTCGGCGCCGTGTACCAGACGGTGACTTTCTGCTCCTGCAGGATGCGATACCAACGCTCCGCGTCGAATTCGGCCTGGTCGACGATCATGCTCGCGCCATTGGTGAGCGGCGAGATGATGCCGTACGAGGTCCCGGTCACCCATCCGGGGTCCGCCGTGCACCAGAAGATGTCGTCCTGACGCAGGTCGAGCGCGAGCCGGCCGGTGATATGGTGAGCGACGACGGCTTCATGGACATGCACGACACCCTTTGGCCGCCCGGTCGTCCCGCTGGTGAAGTGAAGCAAGGCCATGTCCTCGGGGCCGGTCCACACCGTCTCGAACGAATCCGAAGCCTGCGCCAGCGCCGCGGACAGATCTATCGTATCGGCTGGAAGGCGATCCGAACATTCGGTCAGGAAGACGTGCTCAAGGCTCGCGAGTTCCTTTCGCCAGGGCTCAATCTTGCGCCGGTAAAATGTCTCGGAGGTGACGAGCACCTTGGCATTGCCGATCGTCATACGGGCCTTGATGGGATCCGGCCCGAACGCCGAGAATAATGGCGAGAACACGCTTGCGTTCTTTAGCGTACCGAGGGCGGCAACATAGAGTTCGGGTACGCGGCCGAGCAGGGAGAATACCCGATCGCCCTTGGCGACCCCGCGCTCCGCCAGGACATTGGCAAACCGGTTGATCTGCGCGCGCAGAGCCAGATAGCTGAAATCGCGAACCTGATCGCCGCGCCCGATCCAGCGCATCGCCAGTCTGTCGCCGCGTCCCGCAAGCACGTGCCGGTCGACGGCCTCGAACGCGATATTGATCCCGCCATTGGGCAGACCATCAAGCAACGCCCGCGCCTGCGACCACGCGAATCGGCTGGCGCATTCTTCATAATCCTGAAGGTTGGCGCCGACATAATCCTCGGGCTGCTTCCGGATACGCTCCCATTCCATGGCCGACCTTAAGGTGATCTGTGATCAAAAGGCTACATGGCGGATTTCGAGCGGCCTTGACCTGGGTCAAGCCCGCGAGCCCGCGCAATCGATGCCGAGCGAAACCGCGACGGAGCCGTGACTACTGTCTCCGGTACCTTTCGGAAGGGAGCACAAGCGGCACTATCCGGGTGCTTGCGGGGTCAGCCAGGCATCGCCGGGCATCGGTCCCGGCCTTCCGTGCGGCCGCCGGATTCGTGATGTAACTCTGTGATGCATGATGCTACGACAGCGTCACCCTTCGCGAATTGACATCCAATCGGTAGCCGCATGCGAAAGATTTCAATGACACGCTTCTTTCCCGGTGCAGTCCTGCTGGCGGTTCTGTGCGGGCCACAGCAAGCATCGGCGCAACCGGCTCCTGCTTCAGCCCGACCGCTCGCCGCTCCGGCAAGACCCGCCGCAGCCCCCGCTCCGCGCGGCGGCGCGGCCTGCCATAACGGCATGTCGTTCGATCGCTTCCTCGCCGACCTCAAGCAGCAGGCGGTCGCAGCGGGCGTGTCGCAGCGGGCGCTGGCGGAAGCGGCACCCTACCTCGTCTACGATCAGAGTATCGTCAACCGCGACCGCGGCCAGCGCGTGTTCGGGCAGGTGTTCAACGAGTTCGCAGCGCGAATGGCGGCGGTGTATCGGATGCAGCAGGGCCAGGCCAAGATCAAAACCCATGCCGCGGCGTTTGCGCGCGCCGAGAAGGAATATGGCGTGCCGCCGGCTGTGATTGCCGCGTTCTGGGGCCTGGAGAGCGATTTCGGCGCCAACATGGGCAATCTGCCAACGCTGCCCTCGCTGATGTCGCTGGCCTATGACTGCCGCCGCTCCGAGATGTTCGAGAAGGAAACCATCGCCGCCCTGAAGATCATCGACCGCGGCGATCTCGCGCCAAGCGAGATGATCGGCTCCTGGGCCGGCGAGCTCGGCCAGACGCAATTCCTGCCCTCGCATTATTTCAACTACGCCGTCGATTATGACGGTGACGGCCATCGCAACATGCTGCGCAGCCCGGATGATGTGATCGGCTCGACGGCGAACTACATCGCCAACGGATTGAAATGGCGGCGCGGCGAACCCTGGCTGCAGGAAGTCCGGGTGCCGCAAAACCTACCGTGGGATCAGGCCGACCTCACGATCAAGCATCCGCGCTCGAAATGGACGCAGTTCGGCGTCACCTATCCCGACGGCAAGGCATTGCCGAACGACAGCCTGCCGGCGTCGCTGCTGCTGCCGATGGGCCGCCATGGGCCGGCGTTCCTGGCCTATCCGAACTTCGCCGCCTATACCGAGTGGAACAATTCGCTGATCTACTCGACCACCGCCGGCTATCTCGCTACCCGCATCGCCGGTGCGCCACCGATGCAGCGTCCCTCGGCGCCGGTGGCGCAGCTGCCGTTCAACGAACTGCGCGAACTGCAGCAACTGTTGGTGCGCGCGGGATTCAATGTCGGCAAGGTCGACGGCATCATGGGGCAATTGAGCCGCACCGCGGTCAAGACCATGCAGATCAAATACGGCCTGCCGGCGGATTCATGGCCGACTGCCGAATTGCTGGCGCGGATGCGCGGGGTGCCGGCCGCGCCGCGCGCAGCGCCCGGCGCGACAGCATTGCCGCCGGCGCGTTGACGCCTCGATCGTCATGCCCCGCGGAGGCGGGGCATCCAGTAATCCGTGATGTTCGATCTTCACACGATAGCCGCCGCGGAGTACTGGGTTGCCGATCAAGTTGGGCGACGACGAGCACGTTGTATTTCGCCTTTCGCAACCCCACTTCGAGCATCACGTGCCCCGCGTCAGACCATATTCCACAACACGAAAAGAGCTTCACATGTCTTTCCACGACGCTTCCGTTGCCGCGTACCTGCAGATCCTGAACAGCCTCACCGGTATTCTAACCAAGGCCGAGGCGCACTGCGCGGCGAAGAAAATCCAGCCTGAGGTGCTGCTCGGCGCCCGGCTCTATCCGGACATGCTGCCGCTGAGCCGCCAGATCCAGCTCACCTGCGATTTCGCCACCAAGGGCTGCGCGCGCCTCACCCACAGCGAAGTGCCTTCGATTC
>NZ_JAUYAN010000059.1 GCF_030693485.1 Bradyrhizobium sp.
ATCGTCCCACCCAAGCCGCATCTTCAACGTGACCGGCACTTTCACCGCCGCGATCGTGGCTTCTATCAGCGTCAAGGCGTGATCGAGATCGCGCATCAGCGCCGAACCGGACTGGCCGCCGGTGACGTGACGCGCCGGACAGCCCATGTTGATATCGATGATGTCGGCGCCGGCGGACTCGGCGATCCGCGCGCCCTCCGCCATCCAGTGCGCCTGACAGCCCGCGAGTTGAACGACGTGCGGGCCAATGCCGGTCGCCTCGCAGCGCAGCAGCGACATCGGGCGGCCGTTGACAAGATCATCGCTGGCGGTCATCTCGGATACGACCAGTCCCGCCCCGAGGGCTGCGGTCAGACGCCGAAACGGGACATCAGTAATGCCTGACATGGGCGCCAGAAGGACCCGGTTGGCGACCTCAATATCGCCTATCTTCAATGGCTTACGCGGTGAGCATTCCGAGGCGGTCACGGACGTCTCGTTTTTTCTGGCGGGCGCGGCATTGCGACCATAGGGAGTCACTCTGAGCACAAATCTTGTGCAGTCAAGCTCTATGCCTACACTTTAGACAATTCTATCAGTTGTGCAAGTGCGTTGCAGCAAAATATGCTTTTCCTACAGCTACTCGGAAACGGCCTGTTTTTGAGCCCTCGGCATGATAGGGAGGGCCCCAACGGTCCTCCGTTCCCTCCATCAACCCCGTATCGTCAGTAGTTGATCCAGATGCCCGCACCCGACCGGACTGCAGCTATCCTTGTCGCAGCCGGACGCGGGCTTCGCGCCGGGTCAGGAGGACCGAAGCAGTACCGTTCGATCGGCGGCCAGACCGTGATCTTCCGGGCGATGGAGCCGTTCTGCCGCCATCCCCACGTGTTTGCCGTGCAGCCGGTTTTGAATCCCGACGATACCGCCATGTTCAACGAGGCGGTCAGCACGTTGCGCCACGCGCCACCCGCCAACGGCGGCGCGACGCGGCAGGCCTCGGTGCATGCCGGCCTGGAGGCGCTCGCCAGCCAGAAGCCGGATGTGGTCCTGATCCACGACGCGGCGCGTCCTTTCGTATCGGCGGCGCTGATCTCGCGCGCGATCGAGGCCGCCGGCCGCACCGGCGCCGCGGTTCCGGCGATCGCGGTCACCGATACCATCAAGCTGGTCGACGGCAGCGGCAATGTCGAGGCGACGCCGGAGCGCGCGCGGCTGCGGATCGCGCAAACCCCGCAGGCCTTCCGCTTCGAGGTGATTCTCGACGCTCATCGCCGCGCCGCGCGCGAGGGCCGCAGCGACTTCACCGACGACGCCGCGCTGGCGGAGTGGGCGGGATTGACGGTGGCGACATTTGAAGGCGATCCTGCGAACATGAAACTGACCACCCCTGACGATTTCGTCCGCGAGGAAGCCCGCCTGGCCGCCCGGCTCGGCGATATCAGAACCGGCACCGGCTACGACGTGCACGCCTTCGGCGACGGCGATCATCTGATGATCTGCGGGGTACGCGTGCCGCATGTCAGAGGCTTTCTCGCCCATTCCGACGGCGATGTCGGCCTGCACGCCTTGGTCGACGCCATCCTTGGCGCGCTGGCCGACGGCGATATCGGTTCGCATTTTCCGCCGAGCGACCCGCAGTGGAAGGGGGCGGCGTCGGACCGCTTCCTGAAATACGCGGTCGACCGCGTCACCGCGCGCGGCGGGCGCATCGCCAACCTCGAAGTCACCATGATCTGCGAGCGGCCAAAAATCGGCCCGCTGCGCGACACCATGCGGGCGCGGATCGCCGACATCACCGGGCTCGACATCTCGCGCGTCGCCGTCAAGGCCACCACCAGCGAGCGGCTCGGTTTTACCGGCCGCGGGGAAGGCATCGCGGCGACCGCCAGCGCCACCATCCGCCTGCCCTGGGATTTCAAAGGTTGGAGCGAGTAGCATGAGCGGCAGCGACGCCCGCGCCCTCTCCCGCTCGCTGCTCGATTTGTGCCGGATGCGGAAGCTCACCATCGCGACCGCTGAATCCTGCACCGGCGGCATGGTCGCCGCCGCGCTGACCGACATTCCCGGCTCCTCCGACGTCATCGACCGCGGTTTTGTCACCTACTCGAACGATGCAAAACGCGCGATGCTGGGCGTCAAGGCCACCACGCTTGCGACCTTCGGCGCGGTCAGCAAGGAGACTGCGACCGCCATGGCATTCGGCGCACTGGAGAAGGCCGGCGTCGATCTCGCCGTCTCCATCACCGGCATCGCCGGCCCCGGCGGGGCGACGCCGGGCAAGCCGGTCGGCCTGGTCCATCTCGCGGTCGCCGCGCGCGACGGCCGCATCCTGCACCGCGAATGCCGGTTCGGTGCGATCGGCCGCAGCGCGGTTCGCCTGCGCTCGGTGCTCGAGGCCCTGCGCATGCTGACCGAGATCGCGCGTGGCCCGCAGACGCCGGCAAAACCGCGCCGCCAGACCATGAGCCGCCTGCGTCCCCGCGTCGCCCGCACGCCGCGCCGCAGCGCCGTCAAGCGGCGACGGCCGCCGCGGGCGTAAACGAACTCCGCCGTCATCCTGAGGCGCCGTCGCGCTTGCGACGGCCTCGAAGGATGGAGACGACTACGGTGCCCAATGCGCATCCTTCGAGGCGCGCAAGAGCGCGCACCTCACGGGTGAACGCAATTGCGTTCACCCCGGGGATGACGGCTTGCTTGCTGCGCTACCCTGCCCGTAAATCGCATCCGCGCGCTTCTCGAACGCCGCTGCAAAGCGCTGGAATGCGGTGTCGAACATGGTGCCCATCAGCATCGCCAGCATCCGGCTCTTGAATTCGTAGGACAGGAAAAACCCGACGTCGCAGGCGGTTTCGGATCGCGGCTCGAAGCTCCAGCGGTTCTCCAGGTTGCTGAACGGCCCCTTCAGATATTCCACCATGATCTTCAGATTGGGGCGGTCCAGCGTGACCCGGCTGGTGAAGGCTTCCCGCACCAGCTTGAACGACACCGTCATGTCGGCGATCACGATTTCGGTGCCGTCGGGCCCCGGCGTGCGCTGCCGGATCTTGAGTGCGTGGCACAGCGGCACGAATTCGGGATAGCGCTCGACATCGGCGACGAGGTCGAACATCTGCTCGGCGCTATGGATGACCCGGCGCTTGCTGGAGAATTTCCGCATCGAAGAACTCAGCCGGCTCGCGCCGCGCGCGCGACCCGCAGCTTCGCGAAATCGTCGCCGGCGTGATGCGACGAGCGGGTCAGCGGGCTCGCCGATACCATCAGGAACCCCTTGGTATAAGCCACCTTCTCATAGCCGGCGAATTCATCAGGGGTGACGTAGCGCATCACGGCGTGATGCTTGCGGGTCGGCTGCAGATACTGCCCGATGGTGAGAAAATCGACATCCGCCGAGCGCAGATCGTCCATCACCTGCAGCACCTCGTGACGCTCCTCGCCGAGGCCGACCATGATGCCGGACTTGGTGAAGATGGTGGGATCGATTTCCTTGACCCGCTGCAGCAGCCGGATCGAATGGAAATAGCGCGCGCCGGGGCGCACCGTGAGATAGCGCGACGGCACCGTTTCCAGATTGTGGTTGAATACGTCGGGTTTTGCCTTTGCCACGATTTCGAGCGCGCCTTCCTTGCGCAAGAAGTCCGGCGTCAAAATCTCGATCGTGGTCGAGGGGCAGCGCGCGCGGATGGCGCGAATGGTCTGGGCAAAATGTTCGGCGCCGCCATCGGCGAGATCGTCGCGGTCGACCGAGGTCACCACGATGTGGGCGAGCCCGAGCTTGAAGGTGGCCTCCGCGACGTGTTCCGGCTCGGACGCATCGAGCCCCGTGGGCATGCCGGTCTTGACGTTGCAGAAGGCGCAGGCGCGGGTGCAGGTGTCGCCCATGATCATGAAGGTGGCGTGCTTCTTGTCCCAGCATTCGCCGATATTCGGGCAGCCGGCTTCCTCGCACACCGTGACCAGACCGTTTTCCTTGACGATGGCGCGGGTGTCGGCATAGCCGCGGGTATTCGGCGCGCGTACCCTGATCCAGTCCGGCTTCGGCGGCGACAGCGCATCCGGCCGGTTCACCTTTTCGGGGTGGCGCGGGCGCAGCGGAGTGGCGGAGACGGTATCGACGACGACGACCATGGAATATCTTTATCCCTTAGAGGCTTAGTTAATCCGCTTGAAGGGGAATCGCAACCGCCCGGCTTGTTGGCAGCCAAGCTTTAGCATATTGCCTTGCCCGACGCATTCCGCCCTCGCCAGCCCCGATTTGAATGGCTCGAAGCCGTATTTCCCCTGTCCCGACCGCCGCCGCTCCGGGCCGGCCGCTGAAGCGCGCATTCTTTGCCCGCAGCGTGCACGAGGTGGCGCCTGACCTGATCGGCGCCACGCTGCTGGTGGACGGCGTCGGCGGAGTCATCGTCGAGGTCGAGGCCTATCATCACACCGATCCCGCCGCGCATTCATTCCGCGGTCCGACACCGCGCAACCTCGTGATGTTCGGCCCGCCGGGCTATGCCTATGTCTATCGCTCCTATGGCATTCACTGGTGCGTCAACTTCGTCTGCGAGAAGGAGGGTTCGGCCAGCGCGGTACTGATCCGCGCGCTCGAGCCGACGCACGGTATCGCCGCGATGCGTCATCGCCGCGGCTTGCACGATGAGCGGGCGCTGTGTTCAGGGCCGGGCAAGCTGACGGAGGCGCTTGGGATTACGCATGCGCATAATGGTCTCGCGCTCGATGCGCCGCCGATCGCGCTGCACGCAGGGAAGGCAGAACCGGAGATCGCTGCGGGGCGACGGATCGGTATTACAAAAGGGGTCGAACTGCCCTGGCGATACGGTCTGAAGCACTCGAAATTTCTGAGCAAGAGGTTTTGAGAGACCTCTTGGCAGCGACGAACTGCCGCCGGATCACCCGCAGGTGCGGGTGAGGACAGCTGCGATGTGTCACAAGCGCAGTTTCGCAATCTCGCGACGCGTTTCGCCCGAGGTTTGCTATCAACGTGCCGCCCTCTTTGATCAAAGGGCGCGGGAATGCCGGGCGCCCGATGCGCCCGATAGCCACGTGTGCAATGGGTAGTGGTAGAGCGCACACGCGTTGTCAGGTCACACCGGAATCACCCGGCATTCCCCGCGCAGTGGTTTACGACTTATAGGTGATCTCCCCGGTGAGCCATGCACTTTTGCCACCGTCGCCCCCCCCGCACGGAGTGGACGGCGTTCACGGATTGCGGGCCT
>NZ_JAUYAN010000061.1 GCF_030693485.1 Bradyrhizobium sp.
GGCGAGCACGGCGTGCGGTGGCACTGGATATGGGCCTGGAGGCCAAAGTAAGATGCGTTGCTTCCTCATTGCTGTCACCGGCCTGATGCTGTCTTTCGGCAGCGCCGCACAAGCCAAGATTGCCATCACCGTCGACAAGAATGCGCAGCTGATGACCGTCGCGGTCGACGGCGTCGAGCGCTATCAGTGGCCGGTGTCGAGCGGCCTGCCCGCCTACGAGACCCCGAACGGCAGCTTCAAGACCTTCCGGATGGAGCAAGACCACTACTCCAGGGAATTCGACGATGCGCCGATGCCGCACGCGATCTTCTTCACCAAATCAGGCCATGCCATTCACGGCACTGACTCCATAAACCGTCTCGGCAGCCCGGCCTCGCATGGCTGCGTGCGGCTGTCGCGCGCCAATGCCGCGACGCTGTTTGCGCTGGTGCAGAAGGACGGCGTGCTCAACGCCACGGTGACGCTGACCGGCTCCTCGCAGGTCGCCCTCGCGCGCAACCCGCGGCCCCGCGCCAACACCGCCGTGGCGCGTCGCGATCCGGCGCCGCAATACAACTCCGCCGGCGATCCGATCGTATTGGCGCCGCGGCCGGGCGTGGTCGCGCCGCTGGTGGAGGAGCCGCAAATACAGTCTCAGGCGCCGGCCGACGATGGCTACATCTATCCCGCCGACGGCTCCTCCAACGAGGCGCGCTATCCGGCGCCGCGCACCCGACGCGTGTATGGCGCGCAGGTCTATCTGCGCGAGCAGTATTACTATGATCGCGGCCATGCGCCGCAATACCCGCCGCAGGGCTATTACCAGCCGCGGCAGCAATATCAGCCGCGCGGGCTGTTCACCTATCAGGACTGACCGCCGGAGTTCCCCGCGGTCAATATTGCTCACATCTCATAGAAAAAGGCCCCGGCGCGATGCGCCGGGGCCTCATTAATTATACCGATCAGTAGCGGCCGGAGCCAATACCGATGCTGACGCCGGGAGCGCGGATGCCGACGCCGTCGCGGTGACCACGATCATAGCCGCGATTGCGATGGCCATAATGGTGACCACGGTCATAACCGTAGGATTCCCGGACGACGACGCGGCGCTGGCTACGCTCGCGCCAGCAGCGGCCGTTCTCGTTGCATACCAGGCGCACCTGTTCGATGTTGCTCTCCGGCAGCACGGCGATACCGTTCGAGAGCGGGGCGGCGAAAGCAGAGGTGGCGAGCAGCGCGCCTGCGCCGGCCATCAAAGAGATTGCGAGCTTTTTCATTGTGGTCTCCGGTTGATCGTGTCGGGCAGCCAACAGGCTCAACCGTGAATGGTTCCGCACTTGGCGGATTAATCGTTATCCCGGCCTACTCTTCGCCCTTCTTTAGCCGCCGCCACACCGCGCCCAGCACGTTGGAATAGTCGTCGGTCCAGACCCGCTGGTCGTCCTCGGCTTCGGTCAGGGCCCACTGGTCCGATGTGGCCAGCTTGCCGATATCGGCGTCCGCGCGCGCCGAGATCACCACGGTGGTCGAGAAGATGTATTCGCTGTCGCGGTTGGTATCCTCGTTGTAGACCCAGCTCTTGAGATCGTTGGCGTCGGCTATCCCGACCACGACGCTGGACAGTTCCAGATGCCGGTTCGACACGTGCATCGCGACGGCGCCCTGCGGCGCCAGCCTCTCCTTGTAGATCTCCATCGCCTCTTCGGTCGCGAGATGGATCGGGATCGCATCCGACGAATAGGCGTCGACGATGATCAGGTCGTAGATGCCGGCCGGTTCCTTGGCGAAGGTCAGCCGCGCGTCGCCGATCACCGGCTTCATGTCCGGATCGCACTTGCTGATGAAGCTGAAATATTTCGGATCCTTCGCGGTATCGACCATGGTCTGGTCGATCTCGAAGTACTTCCAGGTCTCGCCCGGCTCCGCGGCGCAGGCGAGCGTACCGGAGCCGAGCCCGATCACGGCGACCCGCAGCGGCGATCCCTTGCGCTCGCGTATCGCCGCGATCGCCTGGCCGATACCGCCGTCCTTGTGATAATAGGTGATAGGCTCGGGCCGCCCGGTCACCGGCGTGCCGTCATCGTTCTGGTATTTCTCGGCGCCGTGTATCGTAGTGCCATGCATCAGCACGTGATATTGCCCGTTCGACGTCACCACGATCTTGTGCACGCCGAAGAAGCTGCGCACGGTTTCCACCCGCCCGTCGTCCGATGGATAGGCCCGGATCAGCGCCAGCGCCACCGCCACGGTGGCGAAGATTTTCCAGCGGTTGGCATTCAATCCGAGCGCCAGCAATGCCGACAGCACGCCGACCGCGCCGATGATCCAGACGCGATGGGTTTCGAGCCAGGTCAACACCTTGCCGGGGTGGTAGGTCGGCGCGATCAGCGCCACGGCGAGCGCGGCGAGCAACGGCCAGTACCACCAGCCCCAGCGCGCCAACCGCTCGTTGCCGCCGGGCGGACGGCACAGTGCCGCGCAGGCCAGCAGGATCGGATATTCGGCAATCCATGAGAAGGTGAACGGCGCGATCAGTCCTGCGAACAGGCCGCCGACCATGCCGCCGAACGACAGCGCGACGTAGAAGCCGGTGAGGTATTTCGCGGCCGGGCGGGTCCGCGCCAGTTCGCCATGGCAGGCCATCGCGATGACGAAGAAGCAGAGCTGATGGCCTCCGAGCGTCAGCAGCAGGTTCTGTTCGCCGCCGAACGCCAGCAGCGCGATCACGCCGGCGATCGCCAGCGGCTGCATCAGCAATACCCATTTGTGCGGCAGCAGCGGGCGCGACTGGAACACCAGCACCCAGGTCAACAGGTAAAGCGACAGCGGCAGCACCCACAGCAGCGGCGCCGCAGCAACGTCGGTCGAAATATGCGCGGTCACCGCGATCAGCAGGCCCGACGGCACCGCGGCGAGAAAAATCCAGCGCGCGCGCAGCATCCACGGCGGCGCCGGCGCGTCAGCTTCCTCGGTTTGCAGGTCGCGCTCCGCCATGACAGGCGAGCGCAGCAACAGCACGCCGCAAGCCGCGATCAGGACGATCAACAGGCCGTAGCCGCCGGTCCAGATCAGGTTTTGCGTGCGCAGCGTGAACATCGGCTCCAGCAGCACCGGGTAGGACAACAGCGCCAGGAAGCTGCCGATATTGGAGGAGGCGTAGAGGAAGTAGGGATCGGGACCGTTGGGATGGCCTGATCGCACGAACCAGGCCTGCAGCAGCGGATTGTTGGCCGCCAGCGCGAAGAACGGCAGCCCAATCGACACCGCAAACAGGCCGAGCAGCCAGAGCGCATAGCCCGAGGTCGGCGGCTCGCCCCAGCCACCCGCGATCGACAGCGGCAGCGTCAGTAGCGCCACCACCAGCAGCACCAGATGGATCGCGACGGGCAGCATCCGGTTCTTCAGCTGCATCAAATAATGCGCATAGGCATAGCCGCCCAGCAGCAGCGACTGGAAAAAAACCATCGCCACCGACCACACCGCGGGCGAGCCGCCGAGCCGCGGCAGCACCATCTTGGTGAACAGCGGCTGCACCGAGAACAGCAGCAGGGCACTGACGAAGATCGCCGCCGTATAGACCGCGAGCACCAGCCGATTCCGGGCAACGGAAGCGGCATCCGTGGCTACGGACGAATCAGAAAGACCCATGAAAGCTCCGGCTTGAACCCGGCGGGCGCCGGTGGCGGAAATCCGGCCAAGGCGCCGGGGCTACAGGATAGAGCATAGGGTATCATACCGGGCAATGCGGAACCAAACCCGTCACTTCACCCTGTGCTGCCGTACCCATCTTCGCTAAGAGGGAGACGTCATTCCGGCGCGACGCGAAGCATCGCACCCGGAATCCCGAGATTCCGGGTCTGGTCCTTCGGATCATCCCGGAATGACACCATTTTCTTCTTGAAGCGAACATGAACGAGACCGACGTCCTGATCATCGGAGCCGGCCATAACGGCCTCACCTGCGCGGCCTATCTGGCCATGGCCGGGCTGCGCGTGAAAGTCGTGGAGCGCCGCAAGGTGGTCGGCGGCGCCGCTGTGACCGAGGAATTCCATCCCGGGTTCCGCAATTCGGTCGCGGCCTACACCGTCAGCCTGCTCAATCCGCAGATCATGGCGGACCTGAAACTGGCCGATCACGGCCTGCGCATCGTCGAGCGTCGCGCGCAAAATTTCCTGCCCTCCCCCGATGGCCGCTATCTGCTGACCGGCGAGGGTCGCACCCATCAGTCGATAGCAAAACTGAGCGAACGCGATGCCGCCAGCATCGATGGGTTCACGCGCGAACTCGAAGAGATCGCCGACGTGCTGCGCGCCTTCGTGCTGCGGGCGCCGCCGAACATCGTCGAGGGATTTGGCGTGGGCTCCATCCGCGAAGCCTTCAACGTGCTGGGTACCGCCGGCATTCTCAACAAGCTTTCGCTGCCGCAGCAGCGCTCGCTGCTCGACCTGTTCACGCGTTCGGCCGGCGAGATGCTGGACGAGACCTTCGAGAGCGACCTGGTCAAGTCGCTCTACGGATTCGACGCCATCGTCGGCAATTACGCCAGCCCTTATGCCGCGGGCTCGGCCTATGTGATGCTGCACCATGCGTTCGGCGAGGTGAACGGCAAGAAAGGCGTCTGGGGCCACGCCATCGGCGGCATGGGCGCGATCACGCAGGCGATGGCGGCGTCCGCGCGTGGCCATGGCGTCGAGATCGAAACCGAGGCCGGCGTGCGCGAGGTGATCGTTGAACGCGACCGCGTGGCCGGAATCATCCTCGAAAATGGTGAGACCGTTCGCGCAAAATACGTCGCTTCCAGCGTCAATCCGAAACTGCTGTACACCCGGTTATTGCCGGCGGAGGCGCTGCCGCCGGATTTCCTGGGCCGCATCAGAAACTGGCGCAACGGCTCTGGCACCTTCCGGATGAACGTCGCGCTCGACGCGCTGCCCTCGTTCACCGCGCTGCCGGGCGCCGGCGATCATCTCTCCGCCGGCATCATCATCGCGCCTGATCTCGGCTATATGGACCGCGCCTGGCAGGA
>NZ_JAUYAN010000062.1 GCF_030693485.1 Bradyrhizobium sp.
GGCGAGATTCCGGGTTCGCGTCTTCGACGCGCCCCGGAATGACGGCGTGAAAGTCTGGCGTCGTTCTGCTACGCTGCGGAAAATTCCAACTGGAGAAATTACGATGCGCAGATTATGGACCGTGCTGGCGGCGCTGGCGACGCTGAGCCTGACCAATTGCGGCTATAATGCGATCCAGACCACCGACGAGCAGGTCAAGGCGGGCTGGTCGGAGGTCGTCAACCAGTACCAGCGCCGCGCCGACCTCGTGCCCAATCTGGTCAATTCGGTGAAGGGTTTCGCGCAGCAGGAAAAGGACGTGCTGCTCGGCGTCACCAATGCCCGGGCCAAGGTCGGCAGTATCCAGGCGACGCCGGAAGTGCTGAACGATCCCGCTGCGTTCCAGAAGTTCACCGCGGCGCAGGGTGAACTCTCCAGCGCGTTGTCGCGACTACTGGTTGTGACCGAGAATTACCCGCAGCTCAAATCCGATGCCTTGTTCAAGGACTTGATGTCGCAGCTCGAAGGCACCGAGAACCGGATCGCGGTGGCGCGCAACCGTTACATCAAGGCGGTGCAGGACTATAATGTCGGCATCCGCACCTTCCCGAACAATCTGACGGCGATGGCGTTCGGATACAAGGAGAAGCCGAACTTCACGGTCGAAAACGAGAAGGCGATCTCGACCGCGCCGAAGGTCGATTTCAATCCGGCGCCGGCGCCGGCCGCGCCGGCCAAATAACCTGCCAGCTGGTTCCACCCGCAAAGATTGGCCGCGATGAACGTTGCAAGAGCCGCCTTTGTTGCGCTGCTGCTGTGCTTTTCCTGCGCAGCCGCGGCCGACGTCGCGGTGCCGCCGCTGTCAGGGCGCGTGATCGATCAGACCGGCACGCTGTCCAGCGGCGAGGTCGCCGCGCTGACGCAGACGTTAAGCGATCTGGAGAAGCGCAAGGGCAGCCAGATCGCGGTGCTGATCGTGCCGACCACCGATCAGGAATCGATCGAGCAATTCTCGATCCGGGTCGCCGAAGCCTGGAAGATCGGCCGCAAGAAGATCGACGACGGCGCGCTGCTCGTCGTCGCCAAGAACGACCGGCGGCTTCGCATCGAGGTCGGTTACGGCCTCGAAGGCGCGCTCACCGACGCCACCGCCAGGCGCATCATCGACGAAGACATCACCCCGAAGTTCAAGTCCGGCGATTTTGCCGGCGGCATTTCGGCGGGGGTCGACCGGATCATCCGGGTGATCGACGGCGAAAAACTGCCAGCGCCTGCGCCGGAGCACTGGCGCAGCCCTGGCCTGCTGAACAATATCGATCCGTTCAATCCCTTCGTCATCGCCGCACTGTTCATCGCAGGCGGCATTCTGCGCAGCACGCTCGGCCGGCTGTTCGGTTCGCTGGCGACCGGCGGCTTTGTCGGACTGCTGGCCTGGTTCCTGGTCGGATCGCTGGGGCTGTCGGTCATCTTTGCGATCATCGCGTTCGTCCTCACGATGTTCGGCGAGAGCATCGCGTCGGCGGGCGGGCGCGGCGGCACCTGGTCCGGCGGCTCCGGAGGCAGCAGTTCCGGCGGCGGGTTCAGCGGCGGTGGCGGCAGCTTCGGCGGCGGCGGCGCGTCGGGGAGATGGTAGCGATGGGCATCAAACGCATCGGCAGGCATCTCATCGAGCATCGCTGGCGGGTCCGGCGCATTTTCCCGCCTGACGTCATGGCGGTGATCGAACACGCCATCAGGGCGGGCGAGGCCACGCATTCCGGCCAGGTCCGCTTCGTGGTGGAAGGCGCGCTCGACGGCGCGCCGCTGTTCCGCGGCCAGCCCGCACGCGAGCGCGCGCTGGACGTGTTCTCGCAACTGCGGATCTGGGACACCGCCGACAACAATGGCGTACTGATCTATCTGCTGCTGGCCGACCGCGACGTCGAGATCGTCGCCGATCGCGGCATCGACGCGCATGTCGGCGCCGCGGGCTGGGAATCAATCTGCAAGGCGATGGAGGCCGAGTTTCGCGCCGGCAACTTTGCCGGCGGCGCGATCGAGGGGATCGACGCCGTGTCGCGGCTGCTGGCGTCGCATTTTCCGAGACATGGTGGCGGGAAGAACGAGCTGCCGGATGCGCCGGTGGTGATGTGACGATTGTCATTCCGGGGCGATGCGAAGCATCGAACCCGGAATCTCGAGGTTCCGGGTTCATCGCTGCGCGATACCCCGGAATGACGACAGTTACCTACGCCTTCGCCGACGGCCGAGCTCCGACGCGGGCGAACCACGCCGCGATGTTGGCGTTGGCGGCATCGAGCGGCTGGCCGACCTGGTTGCCGAAATGCAGCCAGCCATAGAGCAGGATGTCCGCCAGCGTGAAGCGCTTGCCGCACAGATAGTCCTTGCCTGCGATCTGCCCGTCGAGCCATTTCAGGCGGTTCTGCGCGATCATCTTGAGGCCGGGGGAGGCTTCCGGCACGACGGGAATCCGCTTCTCGAAAAACTTCAGCGCCTCGCCGAAGCGGTAGCCGTTGGCGAGAGGCTCGCAGATGTTGAGGTCGACGCGGCGGGTCCACATCCGGCACTCGGCGCGCTCTTCCGGCGTCGAGCCGATCAGCGCGGGCGCGGGCTTTTTCTCTTCGAGGTATTCGCAGATCGCGGTGATCTCCGACAGATAGGAGCCGTCATCGAGCTCGAGCGTCGGCATCTGGCCGTGCGGATTGCGCTTCAGATGCTCGGCTTCGCGATTTTCACCCTTGCGCAGGTCGACCGCCTGCTTCGGGATGTCGATGCCCTTTTCCGCCATGAACATGCGGACGATATGCGGGTTCGGTCCGATCGAGTCGTAAAGTTTCATGGCGTGTTTCCCCAGGTTCATTGCAGCATTGTTGTTGCTGAGTTTGAACAGACTGCCGGGCTTGTTGTCAAACTGACAAGAGCCTCTCAGCCGTCGTCGAGCTTGTTGAGGTCGCGCACCGATTGCATGATCGGTTCGAAGTTCGAGCGCGCGTCGAGCGCGTCGAACAGTTGCGCGGTGTCCGACAGCAGGGTGTGGGAGCGCTGGATCGCGATGCGGACGTCGTCCTGCGGTGTGTCGGACAGCCGGCCGTGTCCTGACAGCAATATCCTGGAGTTCAATCCCTTCAGCCGCTCCAGCGACTGGATGTAGTCGGCGATGCTGCCGGATCCGAACACGCCGCCCATCACGCCGCCGGGCATCAGCGTGTCGGCGGCGAACAGCAATCCCTGGTCCTGCTCGAACAGGCTGATGCAGGCCGAGGTGTGGCCAGGCGTATACATCACGTTGAGGCGGAAATTGCCGAGGTCGATCAAATTGCCTTCCTCCAGCCAGAGATCGACATTGATCGGCACCGGCGGCTCGTTGAACATCTTGCGCAGCATCGAGAAATCGTCGCGCAGCATGATCTTGTTGGCGGCCAGCCGGTGCGCTGCGATCAGGGTGCGGCCGCCGAAATGATACGCCGCGCCGATATGATCGAGATGCTCGTGGCTGAGGATCACCATGTCGACGGATTCGGGGGGACAGCCGACATGGCAGAGGCATTCCAGCAGCGCGGGATAGTTGGAGGACAGCCCGACGTCGATCAGGATGGTCCGGCTTTTTCCGCGAACCAGATAGGCGTTGGCGGCGCGGTTCTTGAAACGGATCTGGTAGACGTCCTCGGCGGCCTCGATCAGCGAGCAGGTGTCGTTGTTCAGGAGAATCGGAAAACGGCTCGGCTTGCGGTCGCTCATGGCGTCGCCGCCCTGAAATTGACAGCGTTGGAGGCGCGCAGGCGTTTCGAGAGCGCATCCATCACCATCAGCGCGAAGGCCGGCTGCTGGCTGACCAGATAGACGAAGCGGGCGTGATTGATCCGCATCACCCTGGTGTTCGGCGCCGCCGCAATCGCGGTGGCCGAGCGCGACGAGCCGTCGATCACCGCCATCTCGCCGAAAAATTCGCCCTTGCCAAGCGTCACGATGACGGTCTTGCCGGCGTCGCTGAGTTTGGCGATTTCGACATTGCCGTCGAGCACCACGAACAGCTCGCGCCCGGTCGAGCCTTCCTCGAAAATGACTTCATCCACATCGAATTCGTTGATGCATTTCTCGATGGCCATGGAGTCGCCGCCTTCTGGCTGGTCGCTGACGGCATGTTAGTCCGGAAACCGGGCGGCGCAAACGACACATCGGGACGCTCCGGGCCGATGCCGCAGAGCAACATAAACAGGGTGGCCGTCCAAACCGGGCAGAGCGAGTTCCTAAAATTTTGGTAAGGCCGCCGCCGGTAACGATTTCGCAAGGAATGAAAGTTACCAAATGGTGAACCTTTACGGGAGAATTGAACGTGAGCGAACAGCAGGCCGAGCCGACCAGCAGCGAAACCGGATCCGTTAGCGCCGGGCCGGCCGTTTCCAGCTCGTCCAATACGGCAAGCCAGCCGGTGGCGGCGCAGGAGACCCCGAAGGCCGGAACCCAGATCGAATCTCCCGATCTGGTCCCCGCGCAGGGCGACGCGGCCAAAGTGGACGCAGCCAAGGCTGAAGTCCCCAAGCTTGAAGCCCCCAAGCTTGAAGCCCCCAAGGTTGACGCCCCCAAAGTTGAGGCTGCCGATACTGCCAAGGCCGACGCGCCGCGCGCGCCGGGCAAGATCATGATCATGT
>NZ_JAUYAN010000063.1 GCF_030693485.1 Bradyrhizobium sp.
TATCGGATTTCTCGAAACGCGATAGTGGCGATCCCGCCGCCGAAATACTGTTAAGCACACGTTAACCATCCCGGCGGCTAATCACTCTATTGTTTGGCGGACGAATCGGGATTCGCCGGGCTAGAGGGACCTATCATGAGCCTTTCCGAGGTGAGTGCTGCCAAAGCCATTTTCGGCTGGCCGGTCTATTCGACGTTGAACGCCGTCTCGTTCTCCGGCGCCCAACGTGATCGACGGGCTCGGATCGCCACTTTCACCCAGTTTCTGCCGGTGCTTTGCATCACCACGGGAATTTGGGCGATCGTTTGGGCGACATCGATCTGGCTGCTGGCGTCGATCGTCAATTGATCTTTCCGCTCGCTGCAGGCCCCGATGAAGCTTGCCTTCTGCCGCCGCAATTATTCGGGGCCGCAATCACTCGGCAATGACCTGGCGTTGCGGATTTGGCCGGCACAAGGCGGTAGGCGGCCTGCGCGGAGTTCCTCCGGCATCGCCAGCGCACCGGAGGCTGACCGCGACACCGGACGCGCCAGCAGGAAGCCCGTTGAGGCAGCCAGATTGGCGCGGCTCGCTCTGGACCAGGCCCGTTCAAACCGTGCAGTCATTGCCCTTCTCCGATATTGACGGCTCACGAACGCCGTGATGGTCTGGAGATACGGCAAAATTTTTCGGTGAAATGTGATTTTTCTCACAAAGGGCCGCGGGCGGAACTGCCTAGGGTGCCCGGACTTTAAGACATCCGTAACCAGGACGGCCGCGATCGCTTGATCGGTAAAATTTGAGCGATCCGTTCAATCCGGAACGAAAACACTTTTGAGATGGTGCGCTCTCAAACGAGGGAAAGCGCCATGAGCGAAGTTGAATACAACCGATTGCTGGAGAGCGTCAGGATGGCGATTGAACCCGCGCCGCAGGAGGATTTCCTGGCCGAGCTGCCGCTTTTCGAGGAGCCGCCGAAAGCCGCCAATGACAACCAGATGGCCTGGCCGCTGGTGCCGTTTCCGGAAGGCTGGTACGCTGCCTGCTGAACCTTGCCGGCTTCCCCCGGTCTCTGAGACAATCAGCGCAAGGCGTTGATTGTGTTAATGGAGGCCACGACCAGAATTGAACTGGTGTACACGGTTTTGCAGACCGTTGCGTAACCACTCCGCCACGTGGCCCCATTGGGGGCGAACTCATATACGGCCTGCCCGGGATAGGCAACCAAGAGGCTCCCATCCCCGGATGGCGCGTCGGCTTCGCCCGAAAACGCGCTGTCAGGCCCGCTTGCGCCGGCGGTAATCCTTCTTTTTCGGCTTGGGCGCGATCTCCGGCATGGTGTCCTGCACCTCCCGGTACTTCGCCAGCATCCGCTCGAAACTCGCATGCAGCGTTTCCGCGATATCCGGCCGTTTCTGCAGGCCGGACAGCAGCATCGCTGCCGCCTCGATGGTGGACAGCCCGTCGCCGCGCGGCTCCTTGCGCAACTTGCCGTAGCGCGACGGCTGCGCCGGGCCGAGGATGACGCGCTGGCATTTCAGCATCCAGGCATTGCGCCACCACAGCGCCTTGGCCTGGCTCCAGGTGCCGTCGAGCAGCACGATTCCCTCGATGTCCTTCAGGAGGCCGCGCTGGTTCTCCTCGGCCCGGCCCTTGTGGTCGATGGCGACGATATCGCGGTCGGTTTCGAGGTCCGCGACCTTGGCCGAACCGAGATAGAGCACGGCCCAGCGCGAGGGATCGAGCACCCGGCGCCCCAGCGCCTTGGACAGGCTCGGCCACGACAGCCCGATCTTGAGCACCGCATCGGCAAAATGCAGCGCGGTCAGCCGCGCGGTGCCCAGCAGCCTGTCCTGCTCCTGCGGATGCTGCAGGATCAGCAGCGAGACCTTGCTTTCGATCGGCATGATGCTGTCGCAGATGCACAGCGGCACCGGCTTGCGGCACTGCGGACATTCCGGCACCGCCTCCGCGGCGGCGCGCATTTCAGGCTCGGGGTGTTTTGACATGGGCCCGCTATACGCTTGCCGGCCGCCTGCTTCAACAACGCAAAGGCCGGTTTGGGTTCTATTCCGCCGGCGCCGCAACCGCCTTGGGCGCGGATCGCCAGCGCCGCCGCAGCCGGTCGATCAGCAGATAGATCACCGGCGTCGTGTAGAGCGTCAGGACCTGCGAGACGAGCAGCCCGCCGATGATGGTGATGCCGAGCGGCCGGCGCAGCTCGGTACCGGGCCCGGTGGCGATGACCAGCGGAATCCCGGCGAACAGCGCCGCCAGCGTCGTCATCAGAATGGGCCGGAACCGGGCGCTGCAGGCCTCGAAAATGGCGTCGGCCGACGACAATCCGCGGTGCCGTTCGGCGTCCAGCGCAAAGTCCACCATCATGATGCCGTTCTTCTTGACGATGCCGATCAACAGGATGATGCCGATAAAGGCGATCACGGTCAGCGGTGTATTGGTGACCTGCAGCGCCAGCAGCGCGCCCAGCCCGGCTGATGGCAGTGTCGAGATGATGGTCAGGGGATGGGCGAGGCTCTCATAGAGCACCCCCAGCACGATATACATCGCCACCAGCGCGCCGAGGATCAGCAGCGGCTGCCGCCCGGTGGTCTTGTTGAAGTCGCCGGCATTGCCGTCGAAGCTGCCCCGGATGCCCTCCGGCATATGCAATTCGTCGACCGCGCGCTGGATGTTCGTGGTCGCGACCTCGAGCGGCACATCGGGCTGCAGGTTGAACGACACCGTGGTCGAGGGAAACGACTGCGAGTGATACACCGCCAGCGGCGACAGACCGCGGCTGTAGCTGACCACGGCGGACAGCGGCACCTGCGCGCCATTGGCGCTGGCGACGAAGATCTGTCCGAGATTGGATGGATCGGCCTGGAATTTCGGATCGATCTCCAGCACCACCATGTACTGGTTGCGCTGGGTATAGATGATCGAGATCTGGCGCTGCGAGAACGCATTGTTGAGCGCATTGTCGATGTCCTGGACGCGAACGCCGAGACTCGACGCGGTCTTGCGGTCGATCGCCAGCGTCAGTTGCAGCCCGCCGGGATCGCGGTCGCTGGAAATGTCAGTGATGCCCTCCACGCTTTCCATCCGCTTGCCGACGATCGGCGCCCATTTCTGCAGCAGCGCGAGATCGGGGCTGGTCAAGGTGTACTGGTAATCGGAATCGCTCTGCCGGCCGCCGGCGCGGATGTCCTGCGCCGCGAACATGAACAGCCGGATGCCGGCGACGCGATAGAGCTCCCTGCGCAGCCGGTCGATCACCATCTGGGTCGACTGGCCCGCCCGCTGCTCCGGCGGCTTGAGGCTGATGAACATGGTGCCGCGATTGGCGCCGCCGCCGCCGGGGCCACCGCCTCCCCCCAGCGTGGAACCGATTCCCGCCACCGCCGGATCGGCCATCACGATATCGGCGAGCTGACGCTGCAGCTTCAGCATCGCCTGGAAAGAGGTATCGGCCGAGGCCCGGGTGGCGCCGATCACAAAACCGGAATCGTCGACGGGAAAATATCCCTTCGGGGTCTTGATATAGAGCACCACCGTCAGGGCGATGGTGGCGAAGAACACGATCAGGGTCAGGAACGGGAAGCCCAGCACCGTCCGCAGCGTCCGCATATAGACGCCGACGATGCGCGACAGCGTGCCTTCGACGGCGCGGTCGAACCAGGTCGCGTTGGTGGAGGTCGCCGCCTTGATGTAATGCGCGCAAATCATCGGCGTGACCGTCAGCGACACCACGGTGGAGACCACGATGGCGAAGGTCAGGGTCAGGGAAAATTCCCGCAGCAGCCGGCCGACGATGCCGTCCATGAAGATCAGCGGGGTGAACGCGGCGATCAGCGACAGACTGATCGACAGCACCGTGAAGCCGATCTGCTTGGCGCCCTGCAGTGCGGCTTGATACGGCTTCATGCCCTGCTCGAGGTTGCGGTACATGTTCTCGATCATGACGATGGCGTCGTCGACCACGAAGCCGACCGAAATCGCCAGCGCCATCAAGGTCAAATTGTTGATGGAGAATCCGGCGAGCCACATCCCGGCGCAGGTGCCGGCCAGTGCCAGCGGCACCGCGACCCCTGCCGCGATCGTCGGCGTGATCCGGCGCAGAAAGGCAAACACCACCACCATCACCAGAAAGGCCGTCGCCAACAGCGTCCACTGCATGTCCAGCACGCTGGCGCGGATGGTGCCGGTGCGATCGACCAGGGTCGAGATTTCGACCGCGGCAGGGATCCACTGCTTCAATTCGGGGATCAGCGCCTTCACCCGGTCGACGGTGTCGATGACGTTGGCGTCGCCCTGTTTGGTGATCTGAATCAACACCGCCGGCTGCTTATTGAACCAGGCGATCGACCGGCTGTTGCGCACGGAATCCTCGACCTCGGCGACGTCGGACAGCCGGACGTAATTGCCGTTCGAACTCTTGATCAGGATGTCGCCGAATTCGGCAGCGGTCCGCATCTGCGGGTTGGTCGACAGCGTTTCGCTCTGGCGGTCGCCATTGAAGATGCCGACCGGGCCGAGCGGATTGGCGCCGATGATCGCGAGCCTGACCGCGTCGGTCGAAATCCCGGCGTTGGACAGCGCGACCGGATTGAGCCCGATGCGAACCGCGGGCTGGTCGGCGCCGCTTACGGTCACCTCGCCGACCCCGGGCACCTGCGAAATGCGCTGCGCCACCACGGTGTCGGCCACGTCGTACATCGCGCTGGAGGCAATCGTCTTCGACGTCAGCGCCAGCACGAACACCGGCGCCGCCGCGGGATTGGCCTTGCGGAACCGCGGCAGGGACGGCAGATCGGTCGGCAAGTCCGCCAGCGAGGCGTTGATGGCGGCCTGCACATCGCGCGCGGCGCGATCGATGTCGCGGCCGATGGCGAATTGCAGCTGGATGCTGGTGGTACCGAGCGAACTGGTCGAGGTGATCTGGGTGATGCCGGCGATCACACCGAGCCGCCGTTCCAGCGGCGCCGCCACGGTCGCCGCCATCACCGAGGGATCGGCGCCGGGACGCGACGCCGATACCCGGATCATCGGGAAATCGACATTGGGAACTGCGGCCACCGGCAGGAACACGTAGGCCACCATGCCGACCAGAAACAATCCGATCGCCAGCAAGGTGGTGCCGACCGGCCGGCGAATGAACGGCTCCGAGATCGATGCCATTACTGCATCCCCTCGGTGGCCCCCGCGACCGGCGGCGATGGCAAATCCGGCGCCGGCGGCGGCAGCGCCTTCTCGAACCGGCGATTGAGCCGGTCAAGCGCGAGGTAGATCACCGGCGTCGTGTATAGCGTCAGCAGCTGGCTCAGCAGCAGCCCGCCGATGATGGAAATGCCCAAGGGAAAGCGCAGCTCGGCGCCGGTGCCGCTTTCCACCGCCAGCGGCAGCGCGCCGAACAGCGCCGCCAGCGTCGTCATCGTGATCGGGCGGAACCGGAGCAGGCAGGCCTGCACGATCGCATCGGTCGGCGACATGCCCTGATGCCGCTCCGCATCCAGCGCGAAGTCGATCATCATGATGGCGTTCTTCTTGACGATGCCCATCAACAGAATGATGCCGATCAGGCCGATTACCGACAGGTCCTGGCCGAACAGCATCAACGCGACAATGGCGCCGACACCCGCCGACGGCAGCGTCGAGAGAATGGTGATCGGGTGAATGTAGCTTTCATAGAGCACGCCGAGCACGATGTAGATGGTGACCAGCGCTGCAAGGATCAGCCAGGGTTGGCCGGCCAGCGACTTCGAAAACTCGGCGGCGTCGCCCGAGTAGACGCCGACGATGCTGGAGGGCATGCCGATGCGCTGCTCGATCGATTTGACCGCGTTGACGGCGTCGCCGAGCGCCTCGCCTGGCGCCAGGTTGAAGCTGAGCGAGACCGCGGGAAACTGCGCGTGATGCGAGATCGCCAGCGGCGCG
Organism: Bradyrhizobium sp.; assembly: GCF_030693485.1. Taxonomy (GTDB): domain Bacteria; phylum Pseudomonadota; class Alphaproteobacteria; order Rhizobiales; family Xanthobacteraceae; genus Bradyrhizobium. Next base: position 5,914 of record NZ_JAUYAN010000063.1, read on the forward strand.
GTGGTGCGGGTCAGGGTCGCCACCGCCGACAGCGGCACCTGCGCGCCGGCCACCCCCGGCAGATAGAGTTTTGACAGGATCGAGGGATCGCGCTGGTAGACCGGCATCGCTTCCAGCACCACCCGGTACTGGTTGGCCTGCCCGTAGATGGTGGAAATCTGGCGTTGCGCGAAGGCGTCGTTCAGGGTGTCGTTGACGGCCTGGATGCTGACGCCGAGCTGGCCGGCCCGCTGCCTGTTGATGTCGAGCGAGGCGCGCAGGCCGCCGTCCTGGGCCTCCGACGAGACGTCGCGGAACAGGGGATCCCGGCGCAGTTCGGCCACCAGATTGTTGGCCCACAGGCTTACCAGCGCGGCGTCGGTGCCGGTCAGCGTGTACTGGTATTGCGAGCGGCTCGACTGGGTCGAGATCTGCACATCCTGCACCGGCTGAAAATAGATCGTCATGCCCGGGATCGACGCCGTCCGTTCCTTGAGACGCAGGATCACCGTGGAGACATCGTCGCGCCGCTCGCCGCGCGGTTTCAGCGTCATCACCAGGCGGCCGACATTGGTGGTGGGGTTGACCACCCCCGCGCCGATCACCGAGACGACACCGGCGACGTCGGGATCGGCCTGGATCGCCGCCGCCGCCCTGCTCTGCCGCGCCTGCATTTCCGTGAACGACACGTCAGGACCGGCCTGGGTCACCGCTGTGATCGATCCGGTGTCCTGCAGCGGCAGGAACCCCTTCGGCGCGATGACGTAGAGGATCAGGGTCGCGGCGATGGTGGCGAAGGTGACCAGCAAGGTGGCGCGCTGCCGCTGCAGCACCCAGAGCAACGTGCGGTGATAGAATTCGACCGTGCGGTCGATGCCGCGGGAGACCGCGGCGAGGCCGGGAACCTCGATTTCCTCGCGAACGTGCTTCAACAACCGCGAGCACATCATCGGCGTCAGTGTCAGCGAGACGACCGCCGACGTCACCACCGCGATCGTCAGCGTCAGTGCGAATTCGCGGAACATGCGCCCGATCAATCCCGACATGAACAGCATCGGGATGAACACCGCGATCAGCGACATCGTCAGCGAAATCACCGTGAAGCCGATTTCCCGGGCGCCCTTGAGCGACGCCTCCATCGCGGAATCGCCATCCTCCATGTGCCGGACGATGTTCTCGATCATCACGATGGCGTCGTCGACCACGAATCCGGTGCCGATCGTCAGCGCCATCAGCGACAGATTGTCGAGGCTGAAGCCGCAAAAATACATGATGCCGAACGAGGTGATCAGCGACAGCGGCAGCGCCACGCCGGCGATCAAGGTGGCGCGCAGCGAACGCAGGAACAACAGCACCACCAGCGTCACCAGCACCACGCTCAGCACGAGCGTGAATTGCACGTCACGCACCGAGGCGCGGATGGTGACGGTGCGGTCGCTGACCACGGTCAGGTTGACGCCGGCGGGGATCGCGCGTTGCAGCTTCGGGATTTCCTCCCGGATCTGGCGCACCACCTCGATCACATTGGCGCCGGGCTGGCGCTGGATGTCGATGATGACGGCCGGCGTGCCCTGGTACCAGCCGCCGGTGCGGTCGTTCTCCAGCCCGTCGACGATGATGGCGACGTCGCCGATGGTGACCGGCGCGCCGTTGCGATAGGCGATGATGATCGGCTTGTAGGCCTCGGCCGCCGCGATCTGGTCGTTGGCCGCGATGGTGTAGGCCTGCTGCGCGCCATCGAGCGACCCCTTCGGTCCGGAGACGTTGGCGCCGGCGATCGCGGCGCGAAGATCCTCCATCGAAATGCCGTAGGCGGCGAGCCGCGCCAGATCGGCCTGCACCCGCACCGCGGGCTTGAGGCCACCGAGCACCGCGACGCGCCCTACTCCCGAAAGCTGGCTCAGGCGTTGCGCCAAAATCGTGTCGGCGAGATCGCTCATGGCGCGCAGCGAAATCGTCTCCGACGTCAGCGCCAGTGTCATGACCGCGGCGTCGGCCGGATTCACCTTGGCGTAAACAGGCGGATAGGGCAGAGTTTTCGGCAGGATTCCAGCCGCGGCGTTGATCGCGGCCTGCACGTCCTGGGTCGCGCCGTCGATGTCGCGGTTGAGATCGAACTGCAGCGAAATCTGGCTGACGCCGAACGAGCTGGTCGACTGCATCGACGACAGCGACGGGATCTGCCCGAGCTGGCGCTCCAACGGCGCCGTGATCAGCGAGGCGATCACGTCGGGGCTGGCGCCCGGCAATTGCGTCGACACCTGCACCGTCGGGAAGTCGACCTGCGGCAGCGCCGATACCGGCAGCGCCCAGTAGCCGAGCGCGCCGCCGATCAGCAGCGCCACGCCGAGCAGCGAGGTCGCGATTGGCCTTCGAATAAAGGGTTCCGAGACGCTCATGGTTGCGCGCTCACGCTGGCGAAGTCACGTGCCAAGAATTCTGCAATCGGTCGATGGTTCGGTCATGGCGGCGACTTCGCTCCGCTGCCTGACTTGGCACTCCCCTCGGCCGGTGCCGGTCCGGTCTGCCCCTTCTGATCTCCCTCGCCCTTCTTGCCGCGGCGCTCGCCGTCCTTGCTTGCGGCGTCCGGCGCCCGCGTTCGTTTGCGCGGGGCGAGATCGGCGGATGGCGTCTGATCGTCCCTGCCGATGAAGACCTTGGCGCCATCGGACAAATTGGCAAAACCAGTGGTCACCACGCGGTCGGACGGAGACAGACCGCTTGCTATCACGGCATCGGTTTCGTTCTGTTGCGTCACCACGACAGGCTTTGCCGTAGCGATGCCGTCAGCGCCGATGACATAGCTGAACGTGCCCACCGGCCCGCGCTGCACCGCGGAGGTCGGCACCACGATGGCCTTGGCCAGGGTTTCGACCTTCAGCCGGATATTGACGAACTGGCCCGGCCACAGCTGAAAGTTGGCGTTGGGAAATTCGGCCTTGAGCTTGAGCGTCCCGGTGGTCGGGTCGACCTGGTTGTCGATGCCTTTCAGCGTTCCTGTGTCGACCACCGTGACGCCGTCATTGCCGAACACGTCGACGGTCAGCGCGCCCCTGGCGGAGGCGGCGTTGACCCGCACGATCTGCTGCTGCGGCAAGCTGAACTGCACGGCGATCGGTTGTAGCTGGGTGATGATGACGAGACCGGTCGCGTCGGAAGCGCGGATGATGTTGCCCTGGTCGACCTGCCGCAGCCCGGCGCGGCCCGACAATGGCGCGATGATCTTGGTGTAGCCGAGCATCGCCTGCATATTGTCGATCGCGGCCTGGTCGGCGTTAACAAGTGCCTCCTGCTGCGCCACCACGGCGCGCTGGGTATCGGCCTGCTGTTTGGAGCCGGCATTGGAGGCCGCGAGCTGCTGGTAGCGCGCGAGATCGAGGCGCATATTCGCAAGCTGCGCTTCGTCCTGCGCCTTCTTGGCGACGGCCTGATCGTACTGCGCCTTGTAGATGACCGGATCGATCTCGCCGAGCACGTCGCCCTTCCTGACGTCCTGCCCCTCGGTGAAATTGACCGAGATCAGCTTGCCGTCGACCTGGGCGCGCACCACCACGTTGTTGAGCGCGCGGACCGAGCCGACGCCGTCGAGATAAACCGGCACATCCTGGACGCGCGGGGTCGCCGCCAGCACCGGCACCGGCAGATCGCGCGGCATGCCGGCGCCGCGGCTGGCGGTCTGTTTCTGCTGCAGCGCTGTCCAGCCGACGTAGCCGAGGCCGCCTAGGATTGCGAGCGTGAGCGTGATCGAAACGATGCGGCGGGCCACGCTGCGCGCGACGCTCTTGCCTGCGGTTTTCGCAGTGTCCAGATCCGGCTTAAAGAGCATCGACCGGTCTTTCCATCCTGGGCTCCCAGCCGCCCCCCAGCGCCTGATACAGGCTGACGATCGCCAGCAGCCGGGCCAACTGGGCCTGCGACAGCGAATCTTCCGCCTGGAATAGCGTCAATTGCGTATTTAGCACAGTTACGATGTCCGCCGTGCCGGCGCGCAGCTGCTGCTCGGCCAGCTGAAAGGCCCGCCGCGAGGCCGCCACCACCTCGCGCTGCAGCCGCAGCCGGTTGGTGGTTTCGCGGATCGCCACCAGCGCATTGTCGACATCGGCAAACGACTGCACCACCGTCTTGCGGTAGGTCTGCAGCAGTTCGTCCTGCCGTGCCTTGGTCAATTCGAAATTGCCCAGGATTCGTCCGCCGTCGAAGATCGGCTGCGTCAGGCTGCCGACGACGTTGAAGAACGCCGCCTGCGGCTGGAACAACGACACCAGCGACGAACTCTGGTAGCCGCCCGCCCCGGTCAACTGAATGCTGGGAAAGAACTGCGCGCGGGCGCTGCCGACATTGGCGGTAGCGGCGGCGAGTTGCGCTTCCTGGCGCCGGATATCCGGACGCTGCGTCAGCAACTCCGACGGCAGGCCGGGCGTCACGCGTGGCGCCGCGATCCGGTTGAGGGTGCCGCCGACGACGCGCACGCTCTCCGGCGGCCGCGCCACCAGCGTGGCCAGCGCATTGACGTTCTGCGCCAGGGTCTGGCGCAGCGTCGGCACCGCGGCGCGCTGATTGGCGAGCACCGCCTCCTGCTGCGCCACGTCGAGGTCGGTTCCGGTGCCGGCGCTCAGCCGCTGCTTGATGGCGTCGAGGATGCGCTGCGCGCTGGCGATGTTGCGCTCGGCGGTGCGAATCCGATCCTGCGACGCCAGCACCTGGAAATAGGCATTGGCGACGCTGACCAGCGCGGTGAGAGCCACCACATCGCGATCGAAGCGGGTGGCGATGGCGGTCTCCTCCGCCGCCTGGGCGGCGTCGCGGTTCTTGCCCCAGAAATCGAGTTCGTAGCTGGCGCTGAGCGAAGACTGGTAGTTGACCACTTCGCGGCCGCCAATGGTCAAGCCGCTGGAGCTGGACCCGGAAGTGCGGGAATACGTCTGCTGACCCGTGCCGCTGAGGCTCGGCAGCAGCGCCGCTCCCGCCACGCGCGCTTGCGCGTCGGCCTGGATGAAGCGCGCGGTGGCCGCCGCGACGTCCAGATTGACGGTCTGGGCCTCCTCCATCAGCGTGGTCAATTCCGGCGAACGGAAGCCGCGCCACCAATCCAGCGTCGGCGGAGCGTCGGCGCGGGTCAATCGCGCGGCCTTGTAGCCTTCCGGGATGTCCAGCGCAGGGTCGGGCAGGTCTCTGGTCAGAATACAGCCGGCGCAACTGACGACCATGCACAGCGCGGCCAGCCATCGTGCGACACGATTTCCGCCGGCAATACCCGCAAGCCGGCCGGCTACCGCCCCGTCAGCGCGCTGTTTCACGTCCGGCCCCCGCCGGCCGCAGCACCCGGCAGCCGGCGACGCGAGGGACACCCGGCCGATACGCTGATGATGCTTGTGGCGACGGCCTGCGACACGGTCACGGCTGAGATACTACCTCTGGGAACCCGATTGGCATCCTAGCCGGGCGGTGCCGTGGCGGACAGTCCTGATCCGCGCGCCATCCCGGCGTTGTTGCCGGTGAAAAGCCGCCGCGCCGCGACCAAATTGTCGACTTGTCCTTATTCCATAGGGGTTTTATACGATCGAGCGGATTCGGCTTGCCGCAGCAATCTTACAAAGATTTCATGTGCCTGCTCGCATCACGCGATTCGCGGAAGCCTCGCGAGCCGCTGCCGCTGCATGCTGAAACTTCGACCGCCCTGCCCCGTATCTAGGACGGTAATTAACGGGGGCATGAATGCGAGTCGCGGTGATCGGTACGGGAATTGCGGGCAATGCCGCAGCCTGGACCCTGTCGAAACGCTATCCGGTCACGGTGTACGATCGCGAAACGAGGCCAGGCGGACACAGCCACACCGTCACCATCGACTATGACGGCACGCCGCTGGCGGTCGATATCGGCTTCATCGTCTACAACGAACTGAACTATCCCGATCTGACCGAGCTGTTCGCCCATCTCGGTGTCGAGACCGTGGAGAGCTGCATGAGCTTTGCGGTCACGGCGGACGCCGGCCGCTTCGAATGGAAGGGCGGCGGCGATAGCTGGGCTGAGACCGCCAGAGGGCTGTTTGCGCAACCGTCAAACCTGCTGTCGCCGTCCTATCTGTGGATGCTGCGCGATATTCTCACCTTCAACGACAGGAGCACCGCAGATTACAAGGCCGGCAAACTGGCCGGAGTGACGCTGGGTGAATATTTTCGCCGCAACCACTTCGCGCCGCGGCTGTTGACCGACTACCTCGCGCCGATGGGCGCGGCGATCTGGTCCGCGCCGGCAAGCGAGATACAGGAATTCCCTGCCGAGAATTTCGTCGCGTTCTTCAGCAACCACCGCCTGCTGCAGTACGATCGCCCGGTCTGGCGCACGGTCAAGGGCGGCAGCCGGACCTATGTGGAGAAGCTGACCTCGGCATTCCGTGACCGGTTGCGGCTCGGATGCGCGGTGACATCGATCGAGCGGACGCCGCATGGCGTCGTCGTCCATGACAGTCATGGCCGCAGCGACAGCTACGATCACCTCGTCATTGCCGCCCACAGCGACCAGGCGCTGGCGATGCTGTCCGACGCCGACGATTCCGAACGCGCCGTTCTCGGCGCGATCGGCTATTCGCCGAACACGGTCTACCTGCACCGCGATCCCAGGCTGATGCCGAAGCGCAAGCGGGCCTGGGCGTCGTGGAATTTCCTGCGCTGGCAGCGCCAGGGCACCGCCGATAACGACGTCGCCGTCACCTACTGGATGAACCGGCTGCAGGACATCGACGACGGCAAGCCGCTGTTCGTCAGCCTCAACCCGCCCTTCGCGCCGGCGCCGGAACTTACCTTCGGCAAATATATGTGCGAGCATCCGCAATATAATGCCGCCGCCTTTGCCGCGCAGAAACGCCTTGGCGACATCCAGGGCCGCCGACGCACCTGGTTCTGCGGCGCCTGGACCGGCTACGGTTTCCACGAGGACGGACTGCGCTCCGGCCTCGCGGTCGCGGAAGCACTCGGCGCGGTGGCGCCGTGGCGCGAACCGCCGCTCGAACTGGCAGAGGCCGCGGAGTGATATGACGAAGCAAGCCGAAACAGCAGCAGCACCCGACGAAGCCGCCGCCGCGCTCTATTTCGGTGAGGTGATGCATGCGCGGCTGAAACCGGTCGGCCATCGCTTCAGCTATCGCGTCATGAGCCTGCTGATCGATCTCGACCGGCTCGACGCCGCGGACCGGCAATCGCCGTTGTTCGGCGTCAACCGGGCCGCGCTCTACGGCTTCCGTGAAGCGGATCACGGCAGGCGCGACGGGTCGTCGTTGCGCGGCTATGCGCAGGTCTGCGCGGCGGAGCACGGCGTCGACCTGACCGGCGGGCGCGTGCTGCTGCTGTGCTATCCACGGCTGCTCGGCTTCACCTTCAATCCGCTGTCGGTCTATTTCTGCCATTCGGCCCGTGGCGAACTGGCCTTGATCATCTACGAGGTCCGCAACACGTTTGGCGACATCCACGCCTACGTGCTGCCGGTGAAGCCGGGCGAACACAGCGAAGCCGGCGTCCGGCAGCAACAGGACAAGCTGCTCTACGTCTCCCCCTTCGTCGAGATGGCGATGCGCTACCATTTTCGGGTCTCGCCGCCGGGCGACAACGTCAAATTGCGGATTCTGGAGACCGACCGCGACGGCCCGCTGCTGTCGGCGACCTTCAACGGCCGACGCCGGACCCTGACCACGGCGGCGCTGCTGCGGGCCTTCTTCGCGCTGCCGCTCGTCACCCTGAAGATCGTCGCGGCGATCCACTGGGAAGCCTTGCGGCTCTGGCTCAAGGGTGCGCGGCTGGTGCCGCGACCGAATGATGCAGCAAGCAACGGGAACCTCGATGCCGCCTTGGCTACGCCTGATCAGAACGACTATACTCATTCGACGTTGCCGGTTGTCGGGCGCAAGTCCGAACGGCGGGAAGGCGCTCTGGTTCAGTGAGGCTGGCATTTGACTGGACACAGGGCCGCATCGGTCGATGGGGCTTTCTATGTCGGCGTTGATTCGAGTAACTCCCGATACCGTGGACGCGGTATTTCCCGACCTGCCCAAGGTGGTTCGGCTGGCGCTGGGCTTCGGCTCGAAACTGCGGCGTGGGACGCTGGACGTGACGCTTCCCGACGGCCGCGCGGTCAGGCTGGGCGGGCTGGAGCCCGGACCGGCGGCGGCGATGAAGCTGTACAGCTACGGCTTTGCGTCGCGGCTGCTGAAGGGCGGCGACATCGGCATTGCCGAGGCCTATCTGCAGGGTGAGTGGGACACACCTGACCTGACGCAGTTTCTTTATTTGTGGTGCGTCAATCACGATCTCATGCAGCAGATGCTCGATGACAATCCGATGATGCGCTATCTGCAGATGGCCCGCCACTGGTTCAATCGAAATACCAAACGACAGGCGCGCAAGAACATCTATGCGCATTACGACATCGGCAATGCGTTCTATTCGGCATGGCTCGATCCCGGCATGACCTACTCCTCGGCACTGTTCGAGGAACACACGACCGATCTGGCGGCGGCGCAGGACAACAAATACCGCAGGCTGGCCGAGGCGATCGACCTGCGGCCCGGCCAGCGGTTGCTGGAGATCGGCTGCGGCTGGGGCGGCTTTGCCGAATATGCCGCCAAGACCTATGGCGCCAAGGTGGTCGGGCTCACCATCAGCCGGGAGCAGCGCGATTTCGCGCTGGCGCGGATTCAGAAATCCGGCCTCAATGAACAGATCGAGATCCGGCTGCAGGACTATCGCGACGAGCGCGAACAATACGACCGGATCGCGTCGATCGAGATGATCGAGGCGGTCGGCGAGCAGTTCTGGCCGAAATATTTCTCACAATTGCGCGACCGCCTGCTGCCGGGCGGCCTCGCCGGCATCCAGGCCATCACCATCCAGGACAGCCTGTTCCAGACCTATCGCCGCGAAGTCGATTTCATCCAGCGCTACGTTTTTCCCGGCGGGATGCTGCCCTCGCCGCAGGTGCTGAAATCGCTCGGCGAGCGGTTCGGCGTTCCCGTCATTCGCGAACGCATTTTCGGGCAAGATTATGCCAGGACGCTGGTGATCTGGCGAAACAATTTCCGCGCGGCATGGCCCAACCTGATGCCGTCGGGCTTCGACGATCGCTTCCGCCGGCTGTGGGAATATTACCTCGCTTATTGCGAGGCCGGATTCCTGTCCGGAAATATCGACGTCCGCCAGGTGGTGTTCGCCAAATCGAGATAGCAGCCCCGCGATTCCGGCGGCGCGGCGTCGGCTTGTGCCCCCTGCGGCGGTCCTTTAGGGTCGCCGCCGGTGAGGAAACAACTGGCAATTTTCACAACATGACCATCCATAACGACGTCGTTCAGGCGATCGGCAACACGCCGCTCATCAAGCTGAAGCACGCCTCGGAGGCGACCGGCTGCACCATTCTCGGCAAGGCCGAGTTTATGAATCCCGGCCAGTCGGTCAAGGACCGCGCCGGCAAATGGATGATCCTGGAGGCTGAAAAGCGCGGCGAGCTCAGTCCCGGCGGCCTCGTGGTGGAAGCGACCGCGGGCAACACCGGCATCGGCCTGGCCGTGGTGGCGAGCGCGCGCGGTTATCGCACCCTGATCCTGATTCCGGAAACCCAGAGCCAGGAAAAAAAGGACATGCTGCGGCTGTGCGGCGCCGAACTGATCGAAGTGCCGGCGCTGCCGTTTTCCAATCCGAACAATTACCAGCATGTCGGAAAACGACTGGCCGCACAGCTTCGCAAGACCGAGCCGAACGGCGTGTTGTTCGCCGATCAATGGAACAACCTCGACAACGCCAAGGCGCATTACGAATCAACCGGCCCGGAAATCTGGCGCGATACCGGCGGCAAGATCGACGGCTTTATCTGTTCGGTCGGGACCGGCGGCACGCTTGCCGGCACCAGCCGGTATTTGAAGGAAATGAACAAGAACATCACCATCGCCTGCGCTGACCCGCACGGAGCGGCGATGTATGAGTTGTTCAAGAACGGCGTCGCCAAATCGACGCCGGGCGGATCGATCTCCGAAGGCATCGGGCTTGGCCGCGTCACACCCATCATCGAAACCGCCAAGGTGGATACCGCCTTCCTGATCCCCGATGAGGAATGGGTTCCGGTGATCTACGACCTGCTCGAGCACGAGGGGCTGTGCCTCGGTGGCTCCGCCGGCGTCAACGTCGCCGGCGCGATCCGGCTCGCCCGGCAGCTCGGGCCCGGCAAGACCATCGTCACGTTGCTGTGCGACTCCGGCGGCCGTTACCAGTCGAAACTGTTCAATCCGGAATTCATGCGCGGAAAGAACCTGCCGGTGCCGGCCTGGCTGGAGAAGCGCAGCCGGATCGAGGTCCCGTTCGAGAAGGTGTGAGCAAAGAGCCACGAATTCCGACCTCATCCCCGCGCAACGGCTTTGCCGTTGTCGCTGGAGGAGCCGCGCGCGCTTCGCGCTGCGTCTCGAAGGATGGCCGCAAGCAAGATGCCAGATGGTTCGAGACGCGCGCCGGGCAGCGCAGCCGCGCTACCCGGACACGCTCCTCACCATGAGGGAGCGGGGCGTGTTGCCCGGGCTACAGCTCCGTCAGCGCAAAATCTGACTCAGGAACAACTGCGTCCGCGCGTGCTGCGGGTTGGCGAAGAAGTTCGCCGGCGTGTTGGACTCGATGACCTGCCCCGCGTCCATGAAGACAACCCGGTTGGCCACTTCCTTGGCAAATCCCATTTCGTGGGTCACCACCAGCATGGTCATGCCTTCCTCGGCGAGATCGACCATGGTGTCGAGCACTTCCTTGACCATTTCGGGATCCAGCGCCGAGGTCGGTTCGTCGAACAGCATGACCTTCGGGTTCATGGTCAGGGCGCGCGCGATCGCGACGCGCTGCTGCTGGCCACCCGACATCTGGCCGGGGAATTTATTGGCCTGATGCGGGATCTTCACCCGCTCCAGATATTTCATCGCGGTGGCCTCGGCGTCCTTCTTCGGGATATTGCGCACCCAGATCGGCGCCAGCGTGCAGTTCTCCAGCACGGTCAGATGCGGAAACAGATTGAAACTCTGGAACACCATGCCGACTTCACGCCGGACTTCGTCGACCCGCCGCAGGTTCGGCCCGAGTTCGATGCCGTCGACGACGATCTGGCCTTCCTGGAATTCCTCCAGCGCATTGATGCAGCGGATCAGCGTCGATTTGCCGGAGCCCGACGGACCGCAGATCACGATGCGCTCGCCCTTGGCGACATCGAGGTGGATATCGCGCAGCACGTGAAAATCCCCGAACCACTTGTTGAGGCCGTCGATGGTGACAATCGGGTTCGCGGTCATGGTCATCCCACTCAGTTACGCTGGTGTGCGTTCAGCCGGCGCTCGACGAACAGCGAATAACGCGACATGCCAAAACAGAAGGTAAAGTAGACGATGCCGGTAAAGGCGAAGCCGGTGAACAATGTGGTCGGCGTCGCCCATACCGGGTCGCTGAAGGCCGCCCGCAACTGTCCCAGCAAATCGAACAAGGCGACGATCGACACCAGCGAGGTGTCCTTGAACAACGCGATGAAGCTGTTGACGAGGCCGGGAATGACGTGACGCAGCGCCTGCGGCATCACGATCAGCCCCGTGGTCTTCGCCCAGGACAGGCCGAGCGCGCTGGCCGCCTCGCCCTGCCCGCGCGGGATCGCCTGCAGGCCACCCCGGATCACCTCGGCCTGATAGGCCCCGGCAAACAGCGCGATGCCGATCAGTGCGCGCATCAGTCCATCGATGGTGAAACCTGCGGGCACGAACAGCGGCAGCATGTAGGTCGCGAAGAACAGTACCGTGATCAGCGGCACCCCGCGCCAGAACTCGATGAAGGCGATCGAGAAGATCCGGATCAGCGGAATCGTCGAGCGCCGTCCCAATGCCAGGGCGACGCCGACCGGCATCGAGGCGACGATGCCGACGACCGACACCACCAGCGTCACCAGCAGGCCGCCCCAAAGCCTGGTGTCGACGACGGGCAATCCGCCGCGGTCGAGCCCCATCACCGATATCACGATGCCGATGCCGGCGAAGATGGCGAGACTGACGATCAGCGCGCGCCAGCCGGTGCGTACTCCGCCGCTCAGATAGAACAGCAGCAGCGAGACGATGGCCGCGGTGGCGGCGAAGTCGACCCACATCGGGCTGCCGGACGCCTTGATCTGATCGCGCAGCCAGGTCAGCGGCCAGAGCACATAGGAAACGGCGGTGCTGAGCAGGACGAGGAGCTTGCCGAGCAACCAGAGCAGCGGTCCGATCACCGGGATGGTCTGGCTGAAGGTCGCGAGGTTACCGCCGCCATCGCCGATACTGTCGTTGAATCCGGACAGCAGCCCCGCCGTCCAGCTGATGCCGAAGCCTTTCAATCCGCCGCCATACAGCAGGAAGAATGCGACGAAGGGAAGCGCAATGAAGAACAGGCCGGCGTTGAGGCCCTTGGCCGGCAGTCGCGGAATCAGAAGCGGCAAGAGCAGCACCGCGGCGAGGACGAATGTCAGGTCGACCCGCCACCGCTCCGCTTCCGGATAGAAGCCATAGATGAACTGGCTGAACTTCGCCTGGATGAAGGGCCAACACGCGCCGACCGGCCGGCCGACCGTCTCGGCAAGGCACGCGGTGCGGTCCTTTCCGCTCCAGACCGCATCGAACAGCAGGAACTTCACCGAGGGAACGATGGTGAACCACAGCAACAGAATGCCGCCGACGGTGAGCAGGATGTTGGTCGGCGAATTGAACAGCCGGGTGCGCAGGAAGCCGACAAAGCCGGTGGTCTTGATTGGCGCCGCGCGCTCGGCAACGAGTTGCTGGCGGACAAAGGCCCGGGTCGAGAGTTCGCTCTCCATCTCGCTCATGGCCCAACGCTCCTCATGGCCCAAGGCTCCGTCCAAGCCGCCACCCGTAAAAGCTCATGATCGCGCTGGTGAGCAGCGAAATCATGAGATAGACGCCCATGGTAAGCGCGATGATCTCAATCGCCTGCCCGGTCTGGCTCAGCGCCGTGCCCGCGAATACCGAGACCAGGTCGGGATACCCGATCGCCACCGCCAGCGACGAGTTCTTGGTGAGGTTGAGATACTGGTTGGTCAGCGGCGGCAGGATGACGCGCATGGCCTGCGGCACCACGATCAGCCGCAACGTCGAACCGCGCTGCAGCCCGAGCGATGAGCCCGCCTCCATCTGTCCCTTGTGCACCGACTGGATGCCGGCGCGCACGATCTCGGCGATGAAGGCCGCCGTATAGGTCGCCAGCGCCACAGCCAGCGCCACGAATTCCGGAATGACGCGCGAGCCGCCGGCGAAATTGAAGCCCTTGAGCTCGGGAATTTCGAACGTGACGGGAGCACCGAACAGCAGCGAACTCAGCAGCGGCAGGCCGATCAACATCCCCAGCACAGTGGGCCAGATCCGGATCAACCGGCCATGGTCGAACAGTTGCTTGCGGGCGTAGCGCTGCAGCAGCAGCGAAGCGATCACCGCTAGCACGATGGCGGCGACGAAAGGCTCGAAGCCGGGATTGCCGATCGGTTTTGGAACCACGAAACCGCGGTTGCTGAGAAAGAAGCTGCCGAACAGCGAGACGCTCTGTCGCGGATTGGGCAGCGCGGCCAGCACCGCGAGGTACCAGAACAGGATCTGGAACAGGAGCGGCAGGTTGCGGATCAGCTCGACATAGCCGCCGGCGATCCGTGACAGCAGCCAGTTCGGCGACAGCCGGGCCAGCGCCACCAGAAATCCGAGCACGGTAGCGAAGAAGATGCCGACGATCGAAACCGCCAGCGTGTTGAGCAAACCGACGAGAAAGACGCGGGTATAGGAGTCGGATCCGGAATACGGGATCAGGTTCTGGTTGACGTCAAAACCGGCCGTGTTCGCCATGAAGCCAAAGCCCGCGGTGATCCGCTGCGACTGCAGATTGGCGCGGGCATTGGCGACGATCTCGTAGGCGATCCAGGCGAGCGCTGCGACGAACAGGATCTGGACGAC
>NZ_JAUYAN010000067.1 GCF_030693485.1 Bradyrhizobium sp.
TTGACGGTATCGCCCGAGTCGCCGCGGGGACCAGCGACGTCGCGCTGGTCGACATCAACGAATTGATCCGGTTTCGCGACAAGCCCGGGGCGCGCCCGATCAAGGCGGTATTCGTGCTGTTCAACAAGGCGCCCTACGCCATCATTGCCCGCAAGAGCCGCGGCATTCGCGCGCTCTCCGATATCGAAGGCAAGACACTCGGCGTCCCCGAGGGCGATCTGTCGATCCGGCTGTGGCCGGCGTTGGCCCGGCAGAACGGTATCAGGACCGCCAGCGTCAAGCAGAGCAGGATCAGCGCCGCCGTGCGCGAGCCGATGCTGTCGGCTGGGCAGGTCGACGCCGTGACCGGGTTTTCCTACCTTTCGGGCGTCAATCTGAGGGACCGTGGCATTCCCGCCGACGACCTCGCCGTGCTGCGCTACGCCGATTATGGCTGCGAGGCCTACGGTTTCGCGCTGATCGTCAGCCCGGCATTCGCCGCCGCCAAGCCCGAGGCGGTAAAGGGTTTTCTGCGCGCGGTGATGGCCGGCATCCACCTCACCGTCAAGGACCCGACGCGCGCCGCAGAGGAAGTGGTGAGCCGGATGGACGGCGGATCGCGCGATCTCGAGCTGGAACGCCTGCACGCGGTCATTCGCGACAACATCCTCACCGCCGACGTGAGGCGCAACGGCATCGGCGGCATCGACCCCATCAGGTTCGGGCGCGCGGTCGACCAGATCGCCGAGGACTACAAATTCCAGAAACGGCCTGACGGAGCCGATATTTTCGACGATTCCTTCCTGCCCGCACCCGGCGACCGCGTGATCAATTGAGGAAGAAGGCTGTATCTCCGCGGCGATCCCTGATTAGAATACGACTCTGACCATCGTCCGCCCCGCCGACCCTTCGAGTCCCGCCCGCATGACCATGATTCGACTTTATACCCGCGTGCTCGAGCTGCTCGGCAAAGAAGCGCGGCTGGGCTGGATCCTCGCCGGCGCCAACCTGCTGCTGGCTGGCGCGCAATTCGCCGAGCCGGTGCTGTTCGGCCGCATCGTCGATGTGCTTTCGGGCAAGCCAACCGGGGGACCGCTGTCGTCGTCCTCGGCCTGGCCGCTGCTGGCGGCATGGGCCGCGTTCGGCCTGTTCACGATCCTCTGCAGTGCCGCGGTCGCGCTGCACGCCGACCGGCTGGCGCACCGCCAGCGCCAGGTGGTGCTGACGAATTATTTCGAGCACATCATGCAGCTGCCGCTGACCTTCCACACCGGCACCCATTCCGGCCGGCTGATGAAGGTGATGCTGAACGGCACCGACTCGCTGTGGCGGCTGTGGCTCGGATTTTTCCGCGAGCATTTCTCCGCGATCCTGTCGCTGGTGGTGCTGCTGCCGCTGGCGCTCTACATCAACTGGCGGCTGGCGGTTCTGCTGTTCATCCTTTGCGTGGTGTTCACGGTGCTGACCACGCTGGTGGTGCGCAAGACCTACGGCATGCAAAGCGAGGTGGAGGGGCATTACAGCGACCTCTCCGCCCGCGCCTCCGACGCGCTCGGCAATGTCGCGCTGGTGCAAAGCTTCGTTAGGATCCAGGCCGAGGTGCAGGGCCTGCGCTTCGTCGCCGACAAGCTCTTGGCGGTGCAGATGCCGGTGCTGTCGTGGTGGGCGCTGGTCACCATCATCACGCGGGCGTCGACCACCATCACGGTGCTGGCGATCTTCACCGTAGGAATCGCGCTGCACGAAAAGGGCCTCACCACGGTCGGCGAAATCGTGATGTTCGTGAGCTTCGCCACCATGCTGATCCAGAAGCTCGAACAGGTGGTCTCCTTCGTCAACAACGTCTTCATGGAAGCGCCGCGCCTGCAGGAATTCTTCAACGTGCTGGATGCGGTGCCCGCGGTGCGCGACCGGCCCGATGCGATCGATCCCGGCCGGCTGTCGGGCATGGTCGAATTCAAGGACGTGTCATTTTCCTATGACGGCAAGCGGCCCGCGGTCGAGGACCTTTCCTTCACCGCGCTGCCCGGCCAGACCATCGCGCTGGTCGGTCCCACCGGCGCCGGGAAATCCACCGCGATCGCGCTGCTGCATCGTGCCTTCGACCCGCAGTCGGGCTTCATCAGGGTCGACGGCATGGACGTCCGCGGCCTGACGCTGACGGCGCTGCGGCGGAATATCGGCGTCGTATTCCAGGAAGCGTTGCTGTTCAACCGTTCGATTGCGGACAATCTGCGGGTCGGCAAGCCGGACGCCACGGACGAGGAACTGCGGATCGCGGCAGGCCGCGCCCAGGCGCTGGAATTCATCGAGCGCGGCGAGCAGGGGTTTCAGACCAATGCCGGCGAGCGCGGACGCATGCTGTCCGGCGGCGAACGGCAGCGATTGTCGATTGCCCGCGCATTGCTGAAGGATCCGCCGATCCTGATCCTCGACGAGGCTACCAGCGCGCTCGATGCCGTCACCGAGGCCAAGCTCAACGCTGCGCTCGACGAGGTGATGAAGGGCCGCACCACTTTCGTGATCGCGCATCGGCTCTCCACCATTCGCCACGCCACGCGGATCCTGATGTTCGACAATGGCCGCGTGATCGAAAGTGGAACTTTCGATGAACTGGTGGCGCAAGGCGGCCGTTTTGCGGAACTTGCAAGGGCCCAGTTCATGGTCCAGGAAAATGTCCGGGCCAGCATCCAGACGCCACCGCACGACAGTGCGGCTGTCAAGATTTAAGTATCGCCAGTATTTGACCTATTTCGTCCACGATTTAATCTCACAAGCTCTGTTCCGGACCGGCAGACCGGTATAGATTTGCATCCGCCGGACACGCTTGAAACCCGCACGTCACACCCCAGGACCTCCTCTTCGAGAGGCGGGTCTCAAAGGACCGGAATCGGATAGTGCATTTTACTTTCGCCTCGCTTCGCAAGATTTCGTTGAGCTTGATCGTCGCCGGCGCAGCGCTCGCCGTCATCGCACCGCGCGTCGCGCTTGCGGAAGCGCTGCTGGTGGTTGAAGCCGATACCGGCAAGGTGCTTCAGGCGGAGAACGCCACCTATCCCTGGTATCCCGCATCCGTCACCAAGATGATGACGGCGTATGTGGTGCTGAAGGCGGTGAAAGAAGGCCGGCTGACGCTCGAAGGCACGCTGACGGTGTCGCCGGTAGCCGCCTCGCAGTCGCCGTCGAAGATGGGCTTCAAGCCGGGCACGCTGGTCACGGTCGAAAACGCCCTGCACATGATGATGGTGAAATCGGCCAACGATATGGCTGTGGTACTCGCCGAGGGCGTCGCCGGTTCGGTCGACGGTTTCTCGGCGCAGATGAACCAGACCGCGCTCAGGCTCGGCATGACGCAGACCACCTACGTCAACCCGAACGGCCTGCCCGCCGACGGCCAGGTCACCTCGGCGCGCGATCTCGTCATCCTGGCGCGCGCGATCATTCGCGATCTGCCGGAGTTCGAATATTTCATGCACACCCCCTCGATCCGGTACGGCCGGCGGGTCACGCAGAATTTCAACAAGCTGATCGGGCGCTACCCCGGCGCCGACGGTTTCAAGACCGGCTTCATTTGCGCCTCCGGCTACAATCTGGTTGCCTCCGCCACGCGCAACGGCAGGCGGTTGATCGCGGTGGTGCTCGGCTCTTCGTCGGGCCAGGCGCGCGCGGTGAAGGCCGCGCAACTGCTCGACCGCGGCTTTGCCGACAACACGCTGAGCTGGCTTCGCCCCTCGCTTGGTACCGTCGACAATCTGGCGCCGATCGATGCCTCGCCGCCGAACCTGCGCGACGAAATTTGCAACGGCAAGCGCAAGCGCCCGGCGACCGACGAAGACGCAGACACCGTGGCCAGCAACGGTGCGAGCAGTGGCGAATCCCCCGCCGTCACCTTCTTCACCGCCGGGCTGCAGGCGCCGATGGCGAAGCCTTCTGAATTGATGGCGGCGGCGCCAGCGGCATCGCAGCCCGTCGTCGTCTACACCGGCCCCAAGAAGACCGGCGCCGCCCTGATTGCCGCGGTGGCCGTGGACGAACAGAAGCAGACGACGAAGCGGCGCGGAAAGAAGTCGCGGGTCGCGGCCAGCAAGCCGGACGCCGCCGAAGCCAAACAGGCCGGCAAGGAAACCAAGTCCGAAGCCAAGTCTGAAGCGAAATCGGACGGCAAACCCGCCGCCAAGCCCAAAGCCGTCAGGCAGGCCCACGCCAGGCCGGACACGGCCCCAAAGGCCGCGGAAAAGCCCGTGACCGCAGCCGCCAAGCCCAAAGCCGCTGAGAAGCCTGCGGAAAAGCCGGCTGCAAAGCCTGCCGCGAAACCCGCGCCCAAGAGCAGTGACGCCAGGCCTGCGGAGACAAAACCTGCTGGCGCAAAACCTTCCGCCGCCAAGCCAGCCGCGGCCGCGCCGCGCGGTTAAGGACACATTCGGCCGGTCGGACCGGCCGTTTTTAGCCGACGGTGCGTCGATAGCACGCAGCCGCTTGCCATCGGCGGCTGCATTGCTCAATACTGCCGAAAACAGGCGTCCCGGCCAGGAAAACGGGTAACAAACCAAGAGGGGAAGTACCATGGAGCGGATCTGGCTCAAGCAATATCCGGCCGGCGTGCCGACCGATATCGACGTCAACCAGTACAAATCGCTGGTCGAACTGCTGGAGGAGAGCTTCAAGAAGTTCGCCGACCGCAGGGCCTTCATCTGCATGGACAAGTCGATCAGCTATCGCGAGCTCGACGAGATGTCTCAGGCGCTCGGCGCCTATCTGCAGAGCAAGGGCCTGGCGAAGGGCGCCCGCGTCGCGCTGATGATGCCGAACGTGCTGCAGTATCCGGTATCGACCGCCGCCGTGCTGCGCGCCGGCTATGCTGTGGTGAACGTCAATCCGCTCTACACCCCGCGCGAGCTCGAGCACCAGCTCAAGGATTCCGGCGCCGAGGCGATCATCGTGCTGGAGAATTTCGCCAACACGGTGCAGCAGGTGATTGCGAAGACCGCGGTCAAGCATGTCATCGTCGGCAGCATGGGCGATCTGCTCGGCTTCAAGGGCGTGATCGTCAATCTGGTGGTGCGGCGCGTGAAGAAGATGGTGCCGGCCTGGTCGATCCCGGGATCGGTCGCCTTCAACGACGCGGTCGCGGCCGGCCGCGGCTTGAAGCTGACCAAGCCGACACTGACGCTCGATGACGTCGCCTTCCTGCAATACACCGGTGGCACGACCGGCGTTTCCAAGGGTGCGACGCTGCTTCATCGCAATATCCTGGCCAACGTATTGCAGAACGACGCCTGGCTGCAGCCCGCCTTGAAGAAGCCGCCGCATGTCGATGAACTGTTCATCGTCTGCGCGCTGCCGCTCTACCATATCTTCGCGCTGACGGCGTGCTTCCTGCTCGGCGTCCGCGCCGGCGGCGTCAACCTGTTGATCCCGAACCCGCGCGACATGCCCGGCTTCATCAAGGAATTGATGAAATACAAGGTCAACAGCTTCCCGGCGGTCAACACGCTCTATAACGGCCTGTTGAATTCGCCCGGTTTCGACAAGGTCGATTTCTCCAAGCTGAAGACCTCGTTCGGCGGCGGCATGGCGACGCAAAAGGCGGTCGCCGAAAAATGGCTGAAGACCACCGGCTGCGCGCTGTCAGAAGGCTACGGCCTGTCGGAAACCTCTCCGACCCTGACCTGCAATCCCGCCGATACCGACAAGTTCTCGGGCTCGATCGGCATTCCCGTGCCGTCGACCTATATCTCGATCCGCGACGATGACGGCAACGAAGTGCCGCTCGGCACGCCGGGCGAAATCTGCGCCAAGGGCCCGCAGGTGATGGCCGGCTACTGGAACCGGCCGGAAGAGACCGCCAATGTGATGACCGCGGACGGCTTCTTCCGCACCGGCGACATCGGCGTGATGGACGAGCGCGGCTACACGAAGATCGTCGACCGCAAGAAGGACATGATCCTGGTGTCCGGCTTCAACGTTTATCCCAACGAGGTCGAGGAAGTGATCGCGAGCCATCCGGGCGTGCTGGAATGCGCCGTGATCGGCGTCGAGGATTCCAAATCGGGCGAGGCGGTCAAGGCCTTCATCGTCAAGAAGGACCCCAACCTCACGCCCGAGGACGTCATCAAGTTCTGCGGCACCCAGCTGACCGGCTACAAGGTCCCCAAGCAGATCGAATTCCGGCCCGATTTGCCGAAGACCAATGTCGGCAAGATCCTGCGCCGCGAACTGCGCGACGAAAAAAAGAAAGCCGCGGCGGCCTGAACGAACGATATCGCGAGCGTCCGGCTTGACCGGCGCTCGCGACATAGAGCCTGCCGAAATCCTCGCGTTCTGGCGCGAAGCCGGCGGCGAGCGCTGGTACAAGCGAGACGATGCATTCGATGCCGCGGTGCGCAGCCGCTATCTTGAACTGTGGCAGCGGGCAAAGACCGGCCAGCTGTCGTCCTGGGAGGCGACCGATGACGGCGCGCTGGCGCTGACCATCGTGCTCGACCAGTTTCCCCGCAACATGTTTCGCGAGGACAGCAGGACCTATTCGAGCGATGCGCTGGCCCGCGAGGTGGCAAGCCGCGCCATCGCGCGCGGCGCCGACACGCGTGTCGACGCGCAATTGCTGGAATTTTTCTACATGCCGTTCATGCATTCGGAGCATTTGCCCGACCAGTTGCGTTGCGTCGAACTGTTCCGCCACGCCGGCAACACCAAAAATATCAAATACGCCGAAGACCACGCCGGCATCGTTGCCCGGTTCGGGCGCTTTCCGCATCGCAACCGCATCCTGGGGCGCACGACGACGCCGGAGGAGCAGGCGTTTCTTGACGGCGGCGGGTTTTCCGGCTGATGACGGAACAGTGAAGGCGCAATGAAGGCATCTGGCCATTGCTGTTTCCGTGGCGCTGAATATTGTGCGCCCGACCCGTCCGGTTTAAGAAACATCCGCACATTCAAGGAGAATTGACGATGACCATCAATGTTGGCGACAAGCTGCCGGAAGCAAAGTTTCGCGTGATGACGGCGGAAGGACCGCAGGTCAAGACCACCGACGACATCTTCAAGGGCAAGAAGGTCGCGCTGTTCGCGGTGCCCGGCGCCTATACCGGCACCTGCCACAAGATGCATCTGCCCAGCATTTTCCTCAACGCCTATGCCATCAAGGACAAGGGCGTGAGCACCATCGCGATCGTCTCGGTCAACGACGCTTTCGTCATGGGGGCCTGGAAGCGCGACACCGACCAGCGCGACGAGGCCACCTTCCTCGCCGACGGCAACGCCGAATTCACCAAGGCGATCGGCATGGAGCTGGATGCTTCCGGCAACGGCCTTGGCATCCGCTCCAAGCGCTACTCGATGCTGGTTGATGACGGCGTGGTGAAGAAAATCAATCTCGAGCCGGCACCGGGCAAGGTCGAGGTTTCCGGCGGCGATACGCTGCTCGGGCAGCTGTAAGCGGCGGACTCTTCTTTCCTTCTCCCCTTGTGGGAGAAGGTGGCTCGCATCGCCAGATGCGAGCCGGATGAGGGGTCGCTATCCGCGGAGACAGACCCCTCACCCGTCCGCGATGCTTCGCATCGCGTCCACCCTCTCCCACAAGGGGAGAGGGGAAGAGGCGTCCACTTCCGGCCCTACTTCTTCAGCCGCCCCATCGCGACGCCCTCGCGGGCGAGTTGGTCGGCGCGTTCGTTTTCGTCGTGGCCGACGTGGCCCTTGACCCAGTGCCAGCGCACCTGGTGCTGGTGCAGCGAGGCGTCGAGCCGCTGCCACAAATCGACGTTCTTGACCGGCTTCTTGTCCGAGGTGCGCCAGCCGTTCTTTTTCCAGCCGTGGATCCAGCCGGTGATGCCCTGACGGACATACTGGCTGTCGGTGTACAGATCGACGCTGCACGGCTTCTTCAGGGTTTCCAGCGCCGAGATCGCCGCCATCAGCTCCATGCGGTTGTTGGTGGTATGCGGCTCGCCGCCCTTCAATTCCTTCTCGACCTCACCGAATTTCAGGATCGCGCCCCAGCCGCCCGGGCCCGGATTGCCCGAGCAGGCGCCGTCGGTGTGGATGGTGACCGCGGGCAATGAACTCACGCCGGCAGCCCCGGGGTTTCGACGCCATAATCGCGAATGCCGGCGACGCTCTGCTGGAAACGCAGCTTGCGGACATATTCCAGCGGATCTTTCGGCCGCACCAGCGCGCCTTCGGGAACGTTGAGAAAATCCACCAGCCTCGTCAACAGAAAGCGCAGGGCGGACCCGCGCGCCAGCAGCGGCAGCGCATTCTGTTCGGCTTCGCTCAATGCGCGCACACGGCCATAGGCGCCGAGAAACGCCCGCGCCTTGGTGATGTTGAACGAATTATCGCTCTCGAAGCACCAGGCGTTGAGACAGATCGCGACGTCGTAGGCCAGCATGTCATTGCAGGCGAAAGTGAAGTCGATCAGGCCGGACACCTTCTCGCCCAGAAAGAATACGTTGTCCGGAAACAGGTCGGCATGGATCACGCCCTGCGGCAGATCATTCGGCCAGATGCCGGCCTCGAGATAATCGAGCTCGGCGCGGAGAAAATCGCGCAAACCGTGCTGCACCTCGTCGGCGCGCGACGCGGCCTGCTCGAACAGCGGACGCCAACCCGATACCGACAGCGCGTTGGCGCGGGTCATGGCGAAATCGCGCCCGGCCAGATGCATTTTAGCCAGCGCTTCGCCTACGCCTGCGCAATGCGCGGCATTGGGTTTTCGAGGCCAGATGCCTTCGAGAAAATTGATGATGACCGCGGGCCGGCCGGACAGCGAGCTCAGCGCGTCGCCGCTTTTGTTCCTGAGCGGCTCCGGGCAGATGATGCCGCGCGAGGCCAGATGCGTCATCAACCCGAGAAAGAACGGCAGCTCGCTTTTGGCAACGCGCTTTTCATACAGCGTCAGGATGAAATAACCGGCCGTGGTGTGCAGCAGGAAATTGGAATTTTCGACACCTTCGGCGATGCCCTTGTAGGACAGCACTTCACCGATGTCGTAGGCCCCGAGGAATTCCGCAAGCTCGTCGGCGGCGACGTCGGTATAAACCGCCATGGCCGCCTACGCCGCGTCGGGCCGCAGCGAACGCGGCAGCGGGAAGAACTCGTTCTCTTCCGCGGCCGACACCGTCTCCACATGCAGTTCGTAGCGTTCGGCGAAGGCGCCCATGATCTCCTCGACTATCACTTCCGGCGCCGAGGCGCCCGCGGTGATGCCGAGGCTCTTGATGCCCTCGAACATTTTCCAGTCGATGTCGCTGGCGCGCTGCGCCAGCACCGAAACCGGGCAGCCTTCGCGCTCGGCGACTTCACGCAGTCGCTGCGAGTTGGACGAATTCGGCGCGCCGACCACGATCAGGGCGTCGACCACTGGCGCCACCTTCTTGACTGCAAGCTGGCGGTTGGTGGTGGCGTAGCAGATGTCTTCCTTGTGCGGACCGGAGATGTTCGGAAACCGTTCCTTCAGCAATGCCACGATCTCGGCGGTGTCGTCGATCGACAGCGTCGTCTGCGTCACGAAGGCCAGATTGTTGGGATCCTTCGGCGTGTGGGTCTTGGCGTCTTCCGCGGTCTCGATCAGCGTCACCGCGCCGACCGGCAACTGGCCGAGCGTGCCGACCACCTCAGGGTGGTGGGAATGTCCGATCAACAGGATTTCGCGGCCGCGCTTGAAATGGATCGCGGCCTCCCGGTGCACCTTGGTGACCAGCGGGCAGGTGGCGTCGAGCGAGAAGAAATTGCGGGCGCGGGCGTCCGCGGGCACCGATTTGGGCACCCCGTGGGCCGAAAAGACCACCGGCGCGTTGGTATTGTCGGGGATTTCGGCCAGTTCCTCGACGAAAATCGCGCCTTTAGCCCGCAGGCTGTCGACCACATAGCGGTTGTGAACGATCTCGTGGCGGACATAGACTGGAGCGCCGTAGATGGTCAGCGCCCGTTCCACGGTGTCGATCGCCCGAACCACGCCGGCGCAGAAGCCGCGGGGCGAGCAAAGCACGATTCTAAGGGGTGGTTTGGCCTGCATGGACAAATCTCGAAACCGGCTAACCCCTCGCCGCCGGGCAGGGAACGGTCAATTTTTTAAAAGACTTTGGCTAAAGAGGACTTGGGACGGCTTTTGAGCGCTGTCAAGGCCGGTCAGCAAACCATTGCGTGGATAGCCCCGGACGGCTTATATAGGGCGTAATTCCCGTCATCGCTGATGACCACTGGCTTCGCCTCCAAAAAGGGTGGGCGAAGCGCTAAGGAGATTTGCCATGAGCAATGCACCGCTGATGCCAAAAGCGACTGCCGTATGGCTGGTTGACAATACCGCGCTTACCTTCGACCAGGTGGCCGATTTCACCAAAATGCACCCGCTCGAGGTCCGCGCCATCGCCGACGGCGACGCCGCCCAGGGCATCAAGGGCATGGACCCGATTTCGACCGGCCAATTGAGCCGCGACGAGATCGAAAAGGGCGAAAAAGACCCGAATTACCGGCTTAAGCTCGGCGAGAGCAAGGTAACGCTGCCGCCACAGGCCAAGAAAAAGGGGCCCCGCTATACCCCGGTTTCGCGCCGCCACGAGCGGCCGAGCGCGATCCTGTGGCTGGTGCGCAACCACTCCGAATTGAAGGACGCCCAGATCATGCGTTTGGTCGGCACCACCAAGACCACGATCGCCAGCGTACGCGATCGCACCCACTGGAATGCCTCCACCCTGACCCCGATGGATCCGGTCACGCTAGGCCTGTGCTCGCAGATCGAGCTCGATTTCGAGGTGCAGCGCGCTGCCAAGGAAAAGCCGATCGATGCCGCCTATGGCGGTGCAACCCTGTTACCGGCCTCGGAAACCACCGCCCGCAAGGAGCCGGAATTCGAGCCCAGCGAAAAGCAACGCGACGACCTCAACGTCGATGCGGTATTCGCAAAGCTGAAGGGCATCGGCGGCGGGAAGAAGCAGGACGACGCGGACTGACTAAGGAGCGGAAGGGCGCCCGCGTAGCGCGCCCCGCCGCATCAACTCACGTTACGCAGCGGCCGGGCTGCAGCGCTTTGGCGGCTTCGCTCAACACACTGAACACGGGCTCGCAGCCCACCGGAGGCCTCCGGTCGCTGGAGTTGAACTGCGAGGGCGCGGCGGGGCCATTGCGGACCGCCGTCTCGGGCTTTCTGGCGAACGGCATCCGGACCAGGACCGTGGTGTCGGAAAGGCTCTCCAGCCGCAGCGAGATGGTCTGGGTCTGCTCGGCCGATTGGGCGGCGCCGGCGGCACGATCGGTCTTGGCCGAACGGTTGATGCCGGTCACCGGGGTGTCGGTGAGAGCCTGTTGGCCCATGGAGAGATCGTGGCCGGACGCCAGCTGCGCCGCGCCGAGCGTCAGCGAAACGGCGATCGCACCAAAAATTGCTCTTGAGAGGTGTGCCATGTTGGTTGATCCCTCGTCCCATTGACGATCACAGCCACAACGCGAGGGAACCCGCGGGGTTCTGGGAACCGGCCATCACTTAACCGTGTGCGAAAAGATAATCACAGGGCGGGAACGAGTCGGGAGCCTGTGCGTATTCCAAACAGCCGGTCTTCCCCCCTGCCCCATTGACCGGCGACGTAGGGCGCGACTGTGGTGATGCCAGTCGCGCCCTGCTTTTTGCCCGGATGACAAAAATTCCTTGGGGCGATCGCATCGGCCTGATCGGATTGTGCTAACCGTCGTTGATGTGTCGGAAGTCGGTCTTGCCGGCGTGCTATGGCCCCTTATTGAGTACGGAACGGTTAAATGGCTTCGGCCCGAGTATCGCCTCCCCCTTCCCCCCTACGCATCGAATTGACGGCCGCCGCGGAAGGCCTGGCCGACAATGAGGACGTTTTGCGCAGTGTGCTCGCCGGGTGCGGCGATTGCATCAAGATCCTGGACCTCGACGGCCGCCTGCAATTCATGAGCGAAGGCGGCCAGCGGGTGATGGAAGTCGACGACTTCGGGCCGCTCAAGGGTTGCCCATGGCCGGATTTCTGGGCCGGCGACGGCAACGTGGAAGCGAGGCGCGCGGTAGCAACCGCCAGGGCCGGCGGCATCGGGCGCTTCAAGGGCCCGGCCAATACCGCCAGGGGCAACCCGCGCTACTGGGATGTGCAGGTCTCCGGGATCATGGGCGCCGACGGCAAGCCGTCGCATCTGCTGTCGATCTCCCGCGACATCACCGAGGAATGGCGCGCGGTCACCGAACTGAAAGAGTCCGTCGAACGTCAGGCGGTGCTGGCGCTCGAACTGCAGCATCGCATCAAGAACACGCTGGCGATGGTCGGCGCCATCGCCAACCAGACCATGCAGGGCGACAGCGTGGCCGACGCCCGCGAGGCGTTTGCGGCGCGCCTGATGACCCTGAGCCGCGCCCACGATCTGCTGACGCAATCGAGCTGGGCAAGCGCCCCAATCCGGGACGTCGTGGAAGGCGCGCTCGCGGCGCATCGCACCAGCCAGCGCCAGATCAGCGTCAGCGGTCCCGATCTGCATCTGACCGCCAAGCAGGCGCTGGCGCTCGCGGTGGCGATCCACGAACTCGCCACCAACGCCACCAAATACGGCGCGCTGTCAGGCAATGGCAGCGTCGCCGTGGCGTGGTCCGATCGACCGGTCGGCGGCACCGAAACCTTCAGCTTCCGCTGGACCGAAAGCGGCGGCCCTGCCGTGACCGAGCCTACGAAAAAAGGCTTCGGTTCGCGCCTGATCGAAAAAATGCTGCCGAACGATTTCGGCGGCGAGGTGCGGACATTCTACCGGCCGGGCGGCGTGGTATGCGAGCTGACGTCGCCGCTGGGGCGGCTGAATTCGGAGGGTCAGGGCTGAACTGCAGCGCCGGCGGGGGTCTCTGCAAAAATCACGAAAACAACCCCATGCAATGCCCCAACTCGCCGTACCCGTGCTGCTTTGGGTCCAGGCATCGCGCCCCTGACCTGGCCCTCTCCCGCTACGCGTTCCGCCAACAGGTCAAAAGAAATTCGGCGCGCCTCGCAGCGCACCGAATTCATTTCAATACAACAGCTTCCCGCTCGGCTCTACGCCACCCGCGGCGCCCTGTTGCGCGAGTTACGCTGGAAGAACAGGGCCTGGCTGGCGACGGCGGAAACCATCGCGGGCTGGAACGGCTTGGAGATCAGGAACGCCGGCTCGGGGCGCTCGCCGGTCAGGAAGCGTTCGGGATAGGCGGTGATGAACACCACCGGCACTTCGAACACCTTCAGCAGTTCATTCACGGCGTCGAGACCGGAGGAGCCGTCGGCGAGCTGGATGTCGGCGAGGATCAGGCCGGGCTTCTTGTTCTTGGCCAGCGCGATGGCATCGGCATGGGTGCGGGCGACGCCGATCACGTTGTGACCGAGGTTTTTCACCAGGCTCTCGAGATCCATCGCGATGAAGGTCTCGTCCTCGATGATCAGCACGTCGGTGGCGATCTCGGCGGCCATCTCACGGCCGGCGGTATCGGCCAGCTTGCGGGTTTCGGTGACGTCGACGCCGAGAATCCAGGACACTTCCTCTTCGGAAAAACCTTCCAGCGACAGCAGCAGGAAGGCCTGCCGCGGCAGCGGCGTAATATTCGACAGCCGCCGCTCCGACGGCATCGGCAGGGTCGCGATGTCGGAATCGTCGTTGAGCGAAACCGAATTCCAGATTTTCGTGAACAGCCGGAACAGGCCGGCGCGCGGGCCGTGCTGCTCGTCGAGCAGGGCCGGGTCCTGCAGCAGGGCTTCCAGCATGGCGCCGACATAGGCGTCGCCGGAGGCCTGATTTCCCGTCAGCGCACGGGCATAGCGCCGCAATAACGGTAAATGTTCAGCAACAAGCTGTGATCGCGACATCCCCACTCCATATCCTGCTCTTGGGCCAAACCATTTCGTTGGGTGACCCGGTTCCCTTGTGTGCGAGACTACGTCCCACCCTGCAAAAAGTTCCCCTGTTCCCGGGAACTTTCCGGCGCAATTGGAATTAGCCCCGTTAGAACGACAGCAAAGGCCTCGGAATCAAGGATAATTCTTGAAACTACAAGGACTTAACTCTCGGGGAAGCGTGGAACAGGTCATGAAAGATGTAAAGTCTCAAGCCAGCAAGGTGGCCGCTCCCGGAAAGCCGGGCCGGCTCAACACCGAGATTCAGTCGAGAATCGGGCACCAGCTCAGGGCGATGTATGACGACGTGGTGCGGCAGGGCGTGCCGGATCGTTTCGCCGAACTGATCAAGAAGCTCGATGCACCTGGACCTTCCGGGGATCCCGCCAAAAACGACGGGAGGGACTAATGCCTCTCACAGATTCACTTCGCGACGACATTCTTGCGTCGGTCCCGTCCTTGCGCGCATTTGCGATTTCGCTCAGCGGCAATGGCGATCGCGCCGACGATCTCGTGCAGGAGACCCTGCTGCGGGCGCTTGCCAATATCGACTCTTTCCAGCCGGGCTCGAACCTGCCGGCCTGGCTGTTCACGATCCTGCGCAACCTGTTCCGCTCCGACTATCGCAAGCGGCGGCGGGAGGTGGAGGACGCCGACGGCAATTATGCCAAGACCCTGAAAACCCAGCCGGCGCAAAGCGCACATCTGGAATTCGAGGAGTTTCGCGTGGCGCTCGACAAGCTGCCGCAGGACCAGCGCGAAGCGCTGATCCTGGTCGGCGCCTCCGGCTTCTCCTATGAGGACGCCGCGGCGATCTGCGGCTGCGCGGTCGGCACCATCAAGAGCCGCGTCAACCGCGCGCGCTCGAAACTGAGCGCGTTGCTCTATGTCGACGGCGCCGACGATTTCGGTCCCGACGATACCGTCCGCGCCGTGATCGGCGGCAGCGGGGGTTGATTGAGAGCGTATTGAAAAGCAAAAGGCGGCCCGGTGGGGCCGCCTTTTTTTTGCGATGAATCATAGGGTGCGGGCAAAGGTGCACTTGCGCCGTACCCACCGGCTTTTCGTGCGCAGAAGATGGTGGGCACGCTTCGCTTTGCCCACCCTGCGGATTCCGGATTGTGCTACCGCCCGCGCTTGACCGGCGCCGACAATTGTTCGGTGCGGTCGCGCTCGGTCATGTCGACGACGGTCTCCATCGGCGCGGTGAGTTCGTAGACGTAGCTGACATCGGTAAAGAA
Organism: Bradyrhizobium sp.; assembly: GCF_030693485.1. GTDB lineage: Bacteria > Pseudomonadota > Alphaproteobacteria > Rhizobiales > Xanthobacteraceae > Bradyrhizobium. The sequence continues at coordinate 15,074 of NZ_JAUYAN010000067.1, forward strand.
CCGTTTCGACGCGCCCCCCAGCGCCTCCGGCGCGACGCGATCGAGCAGGATCAGGCCGAAATCGCTGTCGGCGCGGCGGGTCGCCTCGCTGGTGTTGAACTCCTCCCAGCGAAAATTGAAGATGGCGTCGGGCTCTTCGCCGGTCACTTCCCAATGCGCGACGATGTGGGGATGCTTGCCGACCAGCGAGAGCCCCTCGTCGGAATGCGACGCCAATTCGAAGAACAACAGCGACAGGCTCTGGGCGGCGCGCGCGCTGACCGCGATATCGGGACCGGAGACCGCGATGCGCTCGGCATGGGGGATCGCGCGCGCCTCGAACAGCCCCTTCAGTTTCACGCCCTGCCACTGGCTTTCGGACAGCAGCGAAACCACGTTCGACATGGCGTGGATGCGGCCGATCAGCAGTTCGCGAGCGACGTCGATGTCGGAGCCATGACGCAGCGTCCGCGTCACGATCGACTGGATCACCGCCAGGATATTCTTGACGCGGTGATTGAGTTCGTCGATCACGGCGGTCAGCCGCCGCTCGAAGCCGATCCGTACCTGGATCTCGCGGCTGAGCCGCAGGTTGTTGTAGGCGACATAGCCGAACAATCCGCAGACGATGCCGGTCAGGGCCAGGCCGATCGCGGCGACGATCGCGGCGGTCTGCTTTGCCCGCACCACCGCATTGGTCTTGGCGTAGTAGGCCAGCGACCAGTCACGGCCGCCGAAACCGATCTTCCTGACCATCGAGGGTGGTGCCGATTCAGGTCCGACCGCCCGCGAGGCGATGTTGTCGCGGTTGAGGGCGATCAGTTCCTGGTCCGCGTTGCGCGGATCCTTCAGCACCACCGAGAACAGCGAGAGGTCGTCATTCGCCAGCATCAGCGGCGCCAGCTCATAGGAAAACGTCACGAAGCCCGCGGACACAGCGCTGCCCTCCTGCAGCACGGGCGCCGCCAGCACGATGCCCACCGGCCCGCCCGCGCGCAGCAGCGGAAAGGGATCGGACGCCACCGGCTTGCCTTCAGCCATCGCCCGCGCCAGCATCGTCCCCAGCACCGGATGCTGGTCGAGGGCACGACCCGGGAAAATCCGGGTTTCCGCGTTGCGGGGCTCGACGTCCATCACCACGTCGATCGGCTTGTCGAGCACATTTGGATCCAGAGGCTTGTCATCGAACCCGCGGATCGCGGGATTGGAAAATCCGGCGCCGGCAAGCTCCGTGCGTGCTTCAGACAGCTCGTCGGGCTGCAGCCGCGCGATCCAGCTGGCGACGACGAAATCGGTCTTGAAAGCATAGATCGAGGATCGCAGCGGCTGCAGCATATTGGCCTTGATCACGCTGGGGGCGCGAAACAGCCCGGCGGCAACGCGGGCGAGCAACTCGCGTTCGGTCAGCCGTTCCTGCACCAGGCCGGCGTGAACGTCGATCGCGCGCGCCACCGCGATCCCCTCCAGCATCAGCTCCTGATCGTGGACACGATAAGCCGCGAGCCCGGAGAACAGGACCCCGATCAGTGCGATAAAGCCGATGATGAAACCAAGCCGAACCACTCGCTTACTCAACGATGAGGCGTTGGCGAAGAAAACAGATCAAGCATTTGACGTCCGCCGGTGCGGCGAGAATCCGAAACAGGAGAAAGCCAGCCGACTCATATAATGAAGGAGCGATCATCGGTACGCAACTACGGTTGGGGGGCGCGGGACCAAACAAGGTTTCCCGGCAGTGCTTTCCGGCGAGCCAGAGAGTGCTAATCGCGGCGGCGCGGTTTTGTTCCGGCGGGGCTGATGATCTTTCTGCCGCTGTCCTGGGCGTCGTCATTCCGTGGCGATGCAAAGCATCGAAACCGGAGTTCCGAGATTCCGGGTTCGCCTCTGCGAGGCGCCCCGGCATGACGAAGAGTTCACTCAGCTGGCCTTGGCCGGCGCCGCCGGGCTGAGACCCCCTTTGGCCTCGATGAAGCCGATGATGCGGTCGAGTCCTTCGCTCTTTTTCAGGTTGGTCATCACGAAGGGCCGCTCGCCCCGCATCCGCCGCGCATCGGTGTCCATCTTCTCCAGGGACGCGCCGACATGCGGCGCGAGGTCGATCTTGTTGATCACCAGCAGGTCCGAGCGCGTGATGCCGGGGCCGCCCTTGGAAGGGATCTTGTCGCCGGCGGCGACGTCGATGACATAGATCGTGAGATCGGCGAGCTCCGGCGAGAAGGTGGCAGCGAGATTGTCGCCGCCGGATTCGATCAGCACCAGATCGAGGCCGGGAAACTTCGCGCGCATGTCGGCGACCGCGGCGAGGTTCATCGAGGCGTCCTCGCGGATCGCGGTATGCGGACAGCCGCCGGTCTCGACACCGGCGATGCGGTCCGGCGTCAGTGACCCCGAGCGCACCAGGAATTCGGCGTCCCATTTGGTGTAGATGTCGTTGGTGATCGCGGCGATGTCGTAGCGCTCGCGCATCGCCTTGCAGAGCAGATCCATCAGCGCGGTCTTGCCGGAGCCGACGGGACCACCGATGCCGATACGAAGCGGGCCATGGGAGTTGGACATGTCAGGGGTTCTTTCTGTTTCGTCGCATTCCGCTAGGCGATCGTCCCGGCAAACTCTTTCGTCGTCCCTGCGAACGCAGGGACCCATAGCCACCGGCGGTTGTTGTGAATGAAGGCCTCTGCTCTCCTGCCCGAGCGATGGGCCGCGGCGTATGGGCCCCTGCGTTCGCAGGGGCGACGAAGCAATGGTGCGTCCTGCCACTCATGACCGGAACAGCCGCGTGTATTGCGTCTCATGCCGCAGGCTGGCCAGATCGGCGCGAAACGTTGCGCTGCCGAGATCGTCGAGCGAGGCCTGCAGCGCCCGACTGGCGGTGGCGACGACGACCGGCTCCAGCTGCGCCAGCACGCGCTGGCTGTCGGTTTGCCCGAGCGGGATCAGCCGGGCGCCGGCAGAAATCCAGTTCGAGGTCACGGCGTGAAAGAAAGCGTGCATCGTGGAGGCCAGCGGAATGTCATGCGCGGCGCTGACCAGGCCAACCGCGACGGGATAGACGATGGCGCCATCGCATTGCGCCACCAGTTGATCGAGCCCGTCGCAATTCCAGGCCGAACGCGCAATCTCGATGAAGGCGCGGCCCTGCGACGAGGTTTCCAGCTGGCGTTCGCGCGAAGGCAAGAACGCGGCCGCGAGTTCCGCGACCTCGCACAACAGTGCCTCGTCATGCGAAGCGGCCGCGCGGTAGGCGTGGGCCACAAACACGCCGTCGCAGAAGCCGGCGCCATCGACCAGCATCGAAGCCAGCCAGTTACTCAGGCAAGCCGCATCGGTGATATCGCCGGCTTCCACCGCCCATTCGATGCCGCTGGAATAGGAGAACGCGCCGACCGGAAAGGCCGGCGACAGCCAGGTCATCAGCCGGTACAGCGCCGCGCCCTCGGCTTCCGTCATCCCGCCGGGATGGTCCAGTGGCGGCGATTTATTTGTGGTCATGAGCATGGGAATGACCGTGGTGATGGTCGTGATCGCAATGCTCGTCGTGATGGTGAGCACCGGCGTGATCGTGGTGGCCATGATCGTGCGACGCATGATCGTGCGCGGCATGGGCATGGCCGCCGCCGGCATAGGCGCCGCCCTCGGGATCGAACGGCGCCTCGATCTCGATCACGCGTGCGCCGAGCCCCTTCACCATCGCCTCGATGACGTGGTCGCGCCGGATCCGCAGGCCCTTCGGCATGATCTGGGTCGGCAAATGGCGATTGCCGAGATGCCAGCCGACCCGTACCAGGTGCTGCGGATCTTTGCAGCGAATCTCGATCAGTGGCTCCGGCGCCGCCACCACCTCGATGAGGCGTCCATCCTCCAGCACCAGCGCGTCACCGCCGCGCAACGCCACCGCGTTTTCGAGATCGAGCAGGAATTCGAGCCCGCGTGTGCCGGCCATCACCATCCGCCGCCGGTGCCGATCGTCGAAATCGAGCACGACGGTATCGGCCGGTGCTTCCTTCCAGTGATGCTGGCCTTTGACCTGCGTCGCACGAATCATGTTTAAAGCTTCTCGACCTTGCCGTCGCTGATGATCTCGATCACCGTCGGCGAGGCCCGATAGGGTGCTGCATATTCGCGCCAGACCTTCATGTGCGGCGCCTTGCCATGGGCGTTGAGGTCGTCGCGGGTCTCCCAGCGCTCCACCACGACGTAGAGATTGGGGTCGTGAATGCTGGTGTGGCCTTCATAGGAGATGCAGCCCTTCTCCTTGCGCGTCTCGGCAATGCATTCCTTGTGACCTTTGATGAAGGCTTCGCGGCCTTCCGGCTTCACCTGCGTGGTGGCAATCACGTAAATCATCCGCCTTCTCCTTGTTGTTGTTTTCAGCGCACGGTGACGTCGGCGGGTGTGATGATTTCGATCTTCGGCGGCGCCGCCATGCACTTCACCGCGACGCGGCCAAAGGTCTTCATGTGCTCCATGCCGCGATGCGGCACCAGCGCCTCGGCGTTTTCCCACTGCTCGACGAACACCATCTTGGTGGCATCGGTGACGCTCTCATGCAGATCATAGGCGATATTGCCGGGCTCCTGGCGGGTACCCGCGATGCAGGCGGTGGCGGCGGCGATGAATTCGGCGCGCGTTTCGGGCTTGATGGTCAGTGTCGCAACGACGTAGATCACGAGATCCTCCCGGGCTTGTTCTGGCTTAAGGATGCCGGGAGCGAGCTTAGAACATGAAGTAGCGCTGCGCCATGGGCAGAACCTCGGCCGGCGCGCAGGTCAGCAATTCGCCGTCGGCGCGCACCTCATAGGTTTCCGGATCGACCTCGATTTTCGGCGTGGCGGAATTATGGATCATGCTCTTCTTGGAGATGCCGCCGCGGGTGTTTTGTACCGCGTAGAGCTTCTTCTCGATCCCGAGCTTCTTCGCCAGCCCGCCGGTGATGGCGGCCTTCGAGGTGAACACAACCGAGGACGCCGTCAGCGACTTGCCGTAGGCCGCGAACATCGGTTGGTAATGCACCGGCTGCGGCGTGGGAATGGACGCGTTCGGATCGCCCATCGGGGCCGCCACGATCGAGCCGCCCTTGATGATGCAGTCCGGCTTGACGCCGAAAAACGCCGGCGACCACAGCACGAGATCGGCGAGTTTGCCCTTCTCCACCGAGCCGATCAGTTTCGATACGCCATGCGCAATGGCGGGGTTGATGGTGTATTTGGCAATGTAGCGCTTGACGCGAAAATTGTCGTTGTTGCCCTTGTCCTGTGGCAGCGAGCCGCGCTGCTTCTTCATCTTGTCGGCGGTCTGCCAGGTCCGGATGATGACTTCACCGAGCCGACCCATCGCCTGCGAATCAGATGACATCATCGAGAGCGCGCCGAGATCGTGCAGGATATCCTCGGCGGCGATGGTCTCTTTCCGGATACGGCTTTCGGCGAAGGCGAGATCCTCGGCGATCGAGGGATCGAGGTGGTGGCACACCATCAGCATGTCCAGATGCTCGTCGATGGTGTTGCGGGTAAACGGCCGCGTCGGATTGGTCGAGGACGGCAGCACGTTTTTCAACCCGGCGATCTTGATGAGGTCGGGCGCGTGGCCGCCGCCAGCGCCCTCGGTGTGGAAGGCGTGGATAGTGCGGCCCTTGAACGCTTTTACGGTATCTTCGACGAATCCGGACTCGTTCAGCGTGTCGGAATGGATCATGACCTGGATGTCGTAGTCGTCGGCGACGGAAAGGCAATTGTCGATGGCCGCCGGCGTGGTGCCCCAGTCCTCGTGCAGTTTCAACGCACAGGCGCCGGCCTTGATCATCTCGACCAGTGCGGCGGGCCGCGAGGCGTTGCCCTTGCCTGAAATGCCGAGATTGACCGGAAAGGCATCGAACGACTGGATCATCCGCGCCATGTGCCAGGGCCCGGGCGTACAGGTGGTCGCAAACGTGCCATGCGACGGGCCGGTGCCCCCGCCCAGCATTGAGGTAACGCCGGACATCAGCGCGTGCTCGATCTGCTGCGGGCAGATGAAATGGATGTGGCTGTCGAATCCGCCGGCGGTGAGAATCTTGCCCTCGCCCGCGATCACGTCGGTACCGGGGCCGATCACGATGGTGACGCCGGGCTGGATGTCGGGATTGCCGGCCTTGCCGATGGCGCTGATATAGCCTTCCTTGATGGCGACGTCGGCCTTGACGATGCCCCAGTGGTCGACGATCAGCGCATTGGTGATGACGGTATCGGCCGCGCCCTGCCGGTTGGTGACCTGGGATTGTCCCATGCCGTCGCGGATCACCTTGCCGCCACCGAATTTCACTTCCTCGCCATAGATGGTGAAATCCTTCTCGACCTCGATGATGAGGTCGGTATCGGCCAGCCGCACCCGGTCGCCGGTGGTGGGCCCGAACATGTCGGCATAGACGGAACGTTTGATCTTGACGCTCATGATTGCGCTCCAGCCGCTTTCAACGTGTTCACAGCTTGCCCTGTATCTCGCCGCGAAAACCGTAGACCATGCGCTTGCCCGCCAGCGCCACCAGTTGCACGTCGCGGGTCTGGCCGGGTTCGAAGCGCACGGCGGTGCCGGCGGCGATGTCGAGCCGCATGCCGCGGGCTTTCTTGCGATCGAATTTCAGCGCCGGGTTGGTTTCGAAGAAATGGTAGTGCGAGCCGACCTGGATCGGACGGTCGCCGCTGTTGGCTACTGTCAGCGTTACGGTCTTGCGGCCGGCATTGAGTTCGATCTCGCCGTGCTGGATGAAGAGTTCGCCGGGGATCATCTTTGGCCTTTCTCCGTCATTCCGGGGCGCGTCACAGTCGCGAACCCGGAATCTCGTTCCGATTACTTCTGAGTTCCGGGTTCGACGCTATGCGCCGCCCCGAAATGACTGACATCATCTTATCGGCTCATGCACGGTGACGAGCTTGGTGCCGTCGGGGAACGTCGCTTCGACCTGGATGACGTGGATCATCTCGGCGATGCCATCCATGCACTGCGCGCGGGTGATGACCTCGGCGCCCGCCTTCATCAACTCGGCGACGGTGCGGCCGTCGCGGGCGCCCTCGACGATGAAATCGGAGATGATGGCGATGGCCTCGGGATGGTTGAGCTTGACGCCGCGCTCCAGCCGGCGCCGCGCCACCATCGCCGCCATCGAGATCAGCAGCTTGTCCTTTTCGCGGGGAGACAGATTCATGCCAACACTCTAATTCGATTGAACGATCTAGTTGAGCCACATCCGCGGCAGCGCTGTAGTCGAGGCGCGGCCGAGCACCGCCATCATATCGGCGCGCAGCCTCGCCGCATCTTGGGCACAGAACCGGGCCATTGCAAATCCATTCCAGCTGGATATGCCGACCTCGCCGCCGAACGGAGTTGCCACCTCGCGAATCCGCTCCACCAGCGCCTCGTCGCCGGGCACGATCAGCGCCATGCCGATGGCGACGCCGCCATTGGCGACCGCGGGTTTTGTCAGTTTGGCTCCGATGTCGCCGTCGAGCCGGACGGTTTCGGCGAAGGCCAGCCGGCCACCGCGGCGCAGCCGCCAGCGGTCGACGAACTCGCCCTGCAGCATGCGCTCGCCCATCGCGGCGCGGCCGAACACCACGATTTCGCAGAGCAACAGCGAGGCACGTTCGGCGAGGTCGATATCGATCCGCCGCGTTACCCGCGCGCGGTCAAACAGGATGGTTTCCTGCGGCAGCCAGCTCATATGCGCACCGGCAGCGACCTTCAGGGTGATGTTGACTTCGGCGGCCGGCCCCTGAGCCCGATAGATTTTTTCCGCCGCCGCCGTGGTCACCGCGAGGCTGGAGCCCTCGCCGACCGCGATGTCGATATCGAACCGGTCGCCGCCCGCAATGCCACCGGCGGTATTGACGAACATGGCCGAGAGGCCTTCCGCCTCGGGAGATGGAAAGCGGACGCGCAAGGAGCCTGATTCATTCAGCTGGCGACGGCGGGTGACGCCCTCCACCTGGTGGACGTCGAACGTCACCGAGCCCTGCGCCCGGTTGGCCGCGAAGATCGCCGAGGCAGCACTCGTGGGTTCGGTCCGCATCCACCCTCAAAATCTTCGCAACGTTCGTTTACAACGCCATCTGGCGGCTGATTTCAGCGGGATCCATCGCGCTGCGATCGCAGGCATATTTCACGGCGCCCCGGTCCATCACCGCGAAATTGTCGCCGAGCTCGCAGGCAAAGTCGAGATATTGTTCGACCAGCACGATCGCCATCGTCCCCAGGCTGCGCAGATAGGAGATGGCGCGGCCGATGTCCTTGATAATCGACGGCTGGATGCCTTCGGTCGGCTCGTCGAGCAGCAGCAGTTTCGGTCGCATCACCAGCGCCCGGCCGATCGCCAGTTGCTGCTGCTGGCCGCCGGACAAATCGCCGCCGCGGCGGCCGAGCATCGAGTTCAGCACGGGAAACAGCGAAAACACGTCGTCGGGAATGGTGCGGTCGTCACGCTTCAGCGGCCCGAAGCCGGTCTTGAGGTTTTCCTCAACCGTCAGCAGGGGAAAGATTTCGCGGCCCTGCGGCACGAAGCCGATACCCTTGCGGGCCCGCTCATAAGGCTTCAGGCCGGAAATATCGTCGCCGTCGAACGTGATCGAGCCCGATGCGATCGGATACTGGCCGACCATGGCCCGCAGCAGCGAGGTCTTGCCGACGCCGTTGCGGCCCAGCACGCAGGTCACCTTGCCGGGCTCGGCCGTGATCGAGACGCCGCGCAACGCCTGCGCCGCACCATAGTAGAGGCTGATGTTGTCGACCTTCAGCATGATTCAGCGCCCCAGATACACTTCGATCACGCGCTCGTTCGATGAAACCTGATCGATGGTCCCCTCCGCCAGCACGGTGCCTTCGTGCAGACAGGTCACCTTGACGCCGAGTTCGCGCACGAAGGTCATGTCGTGCTC
>NZ_JAUYAN010000071.1 GCF_030693485.1 Bradyrhizobium sp.
CCGTATTGATGTGATCGGTAACGAGAAAGAACAGAGGGTCACACGATGACCGAGATATTTTCCACCCTGGGCACCTGGAACTGGCTGATCTTCGGCTTCCTCCTGATGGCGCTGGAATTGCTGGCGCCCGGTGTCTTCCTGTTCTGGCTCGGGCTCGCCGCGCTGCTGGTCGGGCTGCTGTCATTCGCGATCGATCCGTCCTGGCAGACCCAGCTGCTGATGTTCGCGGTCTTCGCCGTCGCCGCGGTGCCGCTGTGGCGGCGGGTCGCGCGCAGCAACAGCGGCGTCAGCCGGAGCAACCCGTTTCTCAACAAGCGCACCGACGCGCTGGTCGGCCGGGTATTCACGCTGGAAAAGCCGATCATCGACGGCTCGGGCACGGTCAAGATCGACGATACGATCTGGCGCGTCGCCGGTCCCGATGCGCCGGCCGGCAGCCGGGTCAGGATCGTGCAGGCCGACGGCGCCAGTCTGACGGTGGCGGCGGCCTGATCAAGGCGATGTCAGCTTGCTCCACCGTTCGGCGAAGCGCATCATGCGCGGCGCGCCGCCGCTGCTGCTGTTCCGCACCATCGCCGTCAGCGCGCGCGCCTGGGAGAAATTTTCCGCCGGCGGCCTGCTCGACCGCGGCCCGCTGACCCTGCGCGAGCGTGAAATCGTCATCGACCGCACCTGCGCGCGGACCGGCTGCGAGTATGAATGGGGCGTCCATATCGCGGCCTTCGCCGCCGCCGCCCGTCTCACCGACCGGGAGGTCCGTGCCACCGTGCTGGGCGAGGCGACGGATCCCTGCTGGTCGGTGGCCGAGCAGGCGCTGCTGTCGGCAGTCGACGCGCTGCATCTGCGCGCCACGCTCAGCGACGCGGAATTCGCAGCACTGTCGGCGCATTACGACGAGGCGAAGATTCTGGAGATCATGCTGCTGTGCGGCTTCTATCGCACCGTGTCGTATCTGGCCAACGGCCTGGCCTTGCCGCTGGAGGCGAGCGCGGCACGGTTTCCGACACGAGCATAACTCTCGCGTCGTCCCTGCGAACGCAGGGACCGATACTCCGTGCAGGTGCGATAAGGCACGTACGCAGTGACCTTCTGCAACAACTGACGTCCGGGATTATGGGTCCCTGCGTTCGCAGGGACGAAGCCATACCTACGTCACGCCGGCCCTTAGCACGTCGTGCACATGCACGATGCCGACCGGCTTCTTGCCTTCGGCAACGATCAGCACCGTCACCGCGGGCTTCGACGAATTGATCGTCTCCAGCATTTCGGTGGCGAGCATGCCGGGCAGAATGGTGCGGGGATTCCTGGTCATGACTTCGTCGACCGAGGCCGTCATCAGATCGGGGCGCATGTGACGGCGCAGATCGCCGTCGGTGATGATGCCGGCGATCTCGCCCTTGGCGTCGACGATGCAGACGCAGCCAAATCCCTTGGTCGACATTTCCACCAGCGCGTCCGACATCCTGGCGCCGAGCGATTTGACCGGGATGGCGTCGCCGGTATGCATGATGTCACGGACGAAATTGAGCATCGCGCCGAGCTTGCCGCCGGGGTGAAAACTGGCGAATTCCAGCGCAGTGAAGCCGCGGCCCTCGAGCAGCGCGATGGCGAGCGCGTCGCCGATCGCCGCCTGCATCAGCGAGGAGGTGGTCGGCGCCAGATTGTGCGGACAGGCCTCGCGCGCCTTCGGCAGCTCCAGCACGATGCGCGCCGCCGCGCCCAGCGAGGAGGCGGCGCTGGAGGTGACCGCAATCATCGGAATCGCGAAACGGCTGGAATAATTGACGAGGTTCTTCATCTCGGGCTGCTCGCCGGACCACGACAGCGCGATGATGACGTCGTCCGGCGTGATCATGCCGAGATCGCCATGGCTGGCTTCGGCGGCGTGGACGAAGAAGGCCGGCGTGCCGGTCGAGGCCAGCGTCGCCGCGATCTTGCGCGCGACATGGCCCGACTTGCCGAGCCCGGTGACGATGACGCGGCCCTTGGCGTTGCGGATCAGCTCGACGGTGGCGGTGAAGGCTTCCCCGAGCGGGCCCTGCAAGGCGGCCGAAATTGCGGCGATGCCGGCGGCTTCCGTATCGAGCGTGCGCAGGCCCGAGGCGACGGCGGCGCTCGCGGAGTCGGTACCGGATGATTGTGCCATCAGCGGTTTCGTATTGGCCATGCGTGATTCCGAGGGAGGGGGCTGTTGGGCCCCGTACCCCTCCTTAGCATGGGCGGATCGGTGATGCGACGCAGGCTCCGGTTCTCAACGGGTCATTAACCATAATTGTTTTAACTCCATTAACGAGGTTTCCGTGCGGGCCTTCGCGCATGCCCGGAACCCACCGACTAAGTATTGAATTTGTTGGAGTATTTTTAATCGTGATGTCGGGTCCAGCCAAGGGCCGTCGAGGGCGTGTAACGGTTTTACGCGCGTTATTGCCATGCCTTGCGCTGACCCTCGCGCTGATCGCTATCGCTGCCGCCCCAGGCCACGCCCAGACCCTGACACCCGACCTGTTCCACCCGGCCCGCGCCGGCTTTGTGTCGCCGCAGGATTCGCCGCTGCGCCGGACCGGAGAGTCCACCGACCGCACCAGCGATGCCGCCAATGACGCGCGGCTGCGCGACAAGGACGTGCCGGCGAAATCGCGGATCGGCGCGATCCCCACCTACGGCCTACCCGCCGCCAGCGGCGCCTCGACATCCGGCTACGACTCGCTCAACCGGACGAAGAAAAAGACAAAATACTATCCCGGTCAGGCCAGGCCCAAGCCGCCGCCGGGCCCCGGCAGCAAGCCGCCGCAGCCTTTGCCCGCCAACGGGCGGGTGCGGCTGTCGATCCCGCCCTCGGACACCGCCAACAAGACGCCGATCGCGCCGGCGATGGCCGGCACCGTCGCAGGCCAGCCGCCACGCAAGCGGCTGAAGGTCGACGACGATCCCTTCGGCGCGATCGGCGATTACGCCGGCAGCTTTTTGATCAAGTCCGCGGTCGAACTGCGCGGCGGCTTCGACACCAATCCGCGCCGCACCGTGGCGCCAAAGGGATCGCCGTTCTATGTGGTGGCGCCGGAATTCCTCGCGGTCTCCGACTGGCAGCGCCACGCGGTGGTCGCCGACCTCCGCGGTTCGTTCACCGGCTACGGCAACACCTTTCCGCCGCCGACCGACGGCACCATCTCCTCGGCCCCGGTCGTGGTCGACCGGCCGGATTTTGACGGCCATATCGACGGCCGGCTCGATGTCAGCCGCGACTTCCGCCTCACCGGGCAGGGGCGGCTGCGCGTGGCCACCGACAATCCCGGCAGCCCGAACGTCCAGGCCGGCCTGCAGCGTTATCCGGTCTATTCGACGCTCGGCGGCACCTTCGGCGTCGACCAGAATTTCAACCGCCTGCAACTGTCCGCCGGCCTCACCACCGACCGCACCGTCTACACGGCGTCGAAACTCACCGACGGAACGTCGTCCAGCAACGACGACCGCAACTACAGCCAGTTCGGCGGTCTCGGCCGCGTCAGCTACGATCTGATCCCCGGCCTGAAACCGTTCGGCGAGATCGTCGGCAACGTCCGCTCGCATGACCAACTGGCCGATCGCAACGGCTTTCAGCGCAATTCCAGCGGCGGTTCGGTGCGCGCCGGCACCAGCTTCGAGTTCTCGCGCATCCTGACCGGCGAGCTTGCGATCGGCTGGGCGGCGCGCACCTATGAGGATCCGCGGCTGCTGCCGCTGCAGGGGCTCTTGACGTCAGCCTCGCTGGTGTGGGTGGCGACACCGCTGACCACCGCGAGATTCTTCGCCACCACCTCAATCGACGAAACCACGCTGCCCGGCGTCTCCGGCGTGCTGACCAATACCTATACGGTGCAGGTCGATCACGATTTCCGCCGCTGGCTCACCGCCATCGGCAGCTTCACCTGGGGCACCCAGGACTATCAGGGCGACGCGCGCTTCGACCGCTTCTATTCGGTCTCCGGCGACCTGATCTACAAGCTGAACCGCAATATCTGGCTCAAGGGTACGCTGCGCCGCAACTGGCTCGACTCCAGCATCGTCGGCAACAGCACAAATTCGACGGTGGTGATTCTGGGCGTGAGGCTGCAGCACTAGCGGCAGACGCGCGCCTCATGGCGTGGCTTCCAGCGCCAGTTTGACGCGGAACGGCCTCGCTTTATCCACTTTGGGCATCGGAAGCCCTCTCGCGCGCCAGGCGCGACGCGGCGACGCACCCCTCGGCCTTGAACCGCCGCCGGGGCAATCTACTTGAATCACTGCATGCCGCGGGCTCTGCCGCCGGCATCAGGGAGACCATAATGAACTACCTTCGAACCGCGATCCTGTTGGCCGGTCTTACGGCCCTGTTCATGGGCGTCGGTTATCTGATCGGCGGCGCCGCCGGCGCCACCATCGCGCTTTTGATCGCCGCCGCGACCAACCTGTTCGCCTACTGGAATTCGGACCGCATGGTGCTGTCGATGTACGGCGCCCATGAGGTCGATGCGCGCAGCGCGCCCGAACTGGTCAGCCTGGTGGCCACGCTGGCCGGACGGGCCGGGCTGCCGATGCCGCGCGTGTTCCTGATGGACAATCCGCAGCCCAATGCGTTCGCCACCGGCCGCAATCCGGAGAACGCCGCCGTCGCCGTGACCACGGGGCTGATGCAGTCGCTCAACCGCGAGGAACTCGCCGGCGTGATCGCCCATGAGCTTGCCCACATCAAGAACCACGACACGCTGCTGATGACCATCACGGCGTCGATCGCCGGCGCGATCTCGATGCTGGGGCAGTTCGGTATGTTCTTCGGCGGCAACCGCGACAACAATCATGGTCCCGGCATCATCGGTTCGATCGCGATGATGATTCTGGCGCCGCTTGGCGCCATGCTGGTGCAGATGGCGATCAGCCGCACGCGGGAATATGCCGCCGACGATCTC
>NZ_JAUYAN010000080.1 GCF_030693485.1 Bradyrhizobium sp.
GGCGAGACCGCCGGCGGCGACCAGACCCGAGATCACATAGGGAAGTCCCGCGATCTCCGGCGTGGAGAGCACGATCACGTCGGTGTTGATCACGAAATCCTGCAGCCTGACCACACCGGGATGACCCGCAATGGCTTTACAGGCGGCGATGATCGCATCGATGTTGGCCGCATTCTTGCCGCAGATCTGGATCAGCCCGAGTTCACCCCAGCTGAAAATCCAGGGTTTGAGCGCGCTGACATTGGCACCGATGATGTTGGTGTAGACTTCGAGCTTCGAGAACGCCGCATAGGCCGGCGCCGAGAAGTACAGCAGGAAGATGAACAGCAGCGACCAAGCCACCGACTGGCGCGCCTCACGCACCGACGGGGTGGTGAAGTAGCGCATCAGGATATGCGGCAACGAAGCCGTACCGACCATCATGCACATGATGATCGCGAAGAAGTTCAACGGGCTGTAGTTGATGAAGGGCTGGATGTGCGGTTTGAGGCCTGCCACCGTCGCAAGGCCGTTTGCTATCATCTGCTGCTCGCGCGCCGTGATCTCCGCGATCGCCTGCCCATAAGTGAGCTCGGGAATCGGTATTCCGTACTTTTTGGTCGACAGGATCACGATAGGGGTCAAATAGGCGATGATCAGCACGACGTATTGTGCGATCTGCGTCCAGGTCACCGCCCGCATCCCGCCCAGCATGGCGCAGAGCAGAATTCCGACCAGGCCCGCAAACACCGCGAGCTCGAAATTCATCCCGAGGAATCGGGAGGCAATGAGGCCGGTGCCGTAGATCTGCGCCGTCACATAAGTGAAGGAGCAGGCGACCAGCACGATCACGCCGAGCGCCCGGGCGAAGTTGCCGCCATACCGGAACGACAGGAAGTCAGGCACCGTATAGGCGCCGAACTTGCGCAGGTACGGCCCGATCAGGATCGACACCAGCACGAATCCGCCGGTCCAACCCAACACCCATGCAAGTCCGTCATAGCCAAGCAGGAACAGGGTGCCGGCCATGCCGACGAACGACGCTGCCGACATCCAGTCGGCGCCGGTCGCCATGCCGTTGTAGAAGGCCGGCACGCGCCGTCCGGCGACGTAGTACTCCGAGACTTCCGCGGTCCGCGTCATCACGCCGATGATGGCGTAAACGGCGAGTGTGAAGAACACGAACAGGTAGCCGAGGATCTTGTTCGGTACACCCATCTGCTCCATTACCGCGAGCAGAATGATGAATGCGATGAATCCGCCGGTATAGGTGCCATACATCTTGCCCAGATTCTTGATGAAGTCCGAGCTGCTGGCAGAGCTTTGCGTAGCCATGGTCTCTTCCTCCCTCAATCGTCTTCGGCAAAGCCGAATTCACGGTCAATCTTGTCCTGCTGTTTTGCGAACATGAACAGCATGACGACGAAGACGATCAACGATCCCTGCGCGGCCATGTAGAAGCCGAGCGGGAAGTTGAGGATCGGAATGGTGATCTTGTTGAGCGGCACCACGAACATGTGGATGACGAAGCCGAAGAAGAACCAGACCCCGAGATGCATAAACATCAGGCGTGATGTCTTGCTCCAGTGAGCTTCTTCTCGTTCTTTCATGGTTGCGGATTCAGGCATGAGTTACAAATCCTCCTCAAAATACCGGGCAGCAATGCACCGGATTGATGATCGAGGGGAATGCAAATCCCTTCAGCGCGGCGCCCCCCTTGCCGCTGCCCCAACCGGTCTTGCGCCGGTTTGGAGACGTTGAAGGCTAACACCAGGAACGGTTCCGGCTTTATTATACTTTCGGGGCATACAAAAATGTTGCAACTGCGAAGCGATCCGACGCTCAAAACATTAAGCTTGGCAGATGCCGGATAAGCTGGCGAACTGGCTGGGGGTCCATCCAGCTGGAAAAGACGGCGATGAAGCTGTTCGGAAATTTGTTTCGCTCCCGCCCGCCGGTTAGCGGCCGGGAGGCGCTGGCCGACTTCATCGACTCGCAGTCGGCCTTCATCGTGCAAAAGGGAATCTACGAGTACTCGCGCGCACGCGCCGGTCACTACGCAAAGGTTCTGTTTGACGAGGAGGGGTTTGCACAATCCGTCGAGCACGCTCGCTGGCAGGCATTTCCGCTGGGCCTGTCGATGCTGGGCGAAATGGTCAACGGGGTGCTGGCTTCCCAAGCCGACGGTATACAGCGCCGGCAGATTCTTGACCAACTGATCAACGTCGTTCTTTCGGTGTTCGACCGCTATCCGGTACCTCCCTCGATCGGAGAAGCTGGCTGGCTTGATATGCGTCGCGAACTTGCGCATCGGCTTGACATGGCCGGAGGGCATGCGCCCAAGCGCGTGATGGATATTCCAGATCCGCTGGCGGAAGCCTATTTCGCCATGATGCCGATCCACGAAAAGCTGCGCGGACGGGACTTCCAGACCACCCGCAATTATCTCCGCGTCAGCCTGTGCAACATCCACGACGAATTGATCTCGCGCATGGACCGGGCCGCGGTTCAGCGCGCATTGATCGGGGATGCGGCGGCATAACCTTCAGGTCGCGGCGGGTTGGGAGGGCGCGATGGACTGGACGGGTGGCGGCGCACCGCTTTTGTCGCTCGATGCCGTTGTCATCGACACCGAAACCACCGGGCTCGATCCGCGCAAGGCGCGGGTGATCGAGCTTGCCGGAGTCCGGCTGTCCGGCGGCAAGCTCGCGGGTGAGGGCGCGTTTCGCCAATTGCTGCGGCCGGGCCGTGAAAAGATCCCGGCGGAGACGACGCGCATTCACGGCATCGACGATGCCATGGTGGCGCAGTCGCCGCCGTTCGCGGATGTCTGGCCGGATTTCCACAGGTTTCTCGGCCAGGCCATGGTGATCGGGCACACGGTCGGGTTCGACCTGGCGATACTGAAGCGCGAATGCGACCTTGCCGGCCTGCCATGGCAGCGGCCGCGCACGCTCGATACCCGACTGCTGGCGCAGATCGCAGCACCCGAACTGGCCGGCTATACATTGGAGAACCTCGCCGTCTGGCTGGGCGTGGTCGCCGCCGACCGGCATTCCGCGCTCGGCGATGCGACAACCACGGCGCGGGTGTTTCTGGCGCTGGTGCCGAAGCTGCGCGACCATGGCATCCGCACCATTGCCGAAGCCGAACGGGCCTGCCTCGCCCTCACTTCCGTGCTCGACGGTCAGGCGCAGAGCGGCTGGATCGAGGCCGTCGAGGCTCCGTCGCGCACCGACGCGGAACGGAGCCTGAAACGCTTCGACAGCTACGCCTACCGGCACCGCAATCGCGACATCATGCGGGTGCCTCCCATGTTCGTGGAATCCGGCGCGTCGGTCCACGACGTACTCGCGCGGCTGGCTGGCGAGAGGGTATCTTCGGTCTTTGTGGCGCCGTCCGCCGCGTCGGCCGGCGTCAAGGCGGCGGAGGCGGGCATTGTCACGGAGCGCGACCTGCTGCGCGCGATCGCCCGGTTCGGCGCCGCCGCGCTCGATCTGCCGGTCGGGCAGATCATGAGCCGGCCGCTGGCGGCGGTTCCGGCGGATGCCTTCGTCTATCGCGCCATCGGCCGCATGAATCGCCTGAAGACCCGCCATCTCGGCGTGGTTGACGATGAAGGCTGCGTGGTCGGCGCCTTGTCCGCGCGAGACCTGCTGCGCCTGCGCGCCGGCGAAGCAATATCGCTTGGCGACGAGATCGACGACGCGGCGGACGCGCCAGCACTGGCGGTGGCATGGGCAAAATTGCCGCGGGTCGCCGAATCGCTGCTGGCGGAAGGATTGTCAGGCCGCGACATCGCGGAAGTGATCTCGCGCGAACTCGGTGCGCTCACCAGGCAGGCCGCCGTGATCGCCGAGCGGATTTTGCGCGAGAGCGGCCACGGCGGACCGCCCTGCGGCTATGCCATGATCGTGCTCGGATCGGCCGGACGCGGTGAAAGCCTGCTGGCGATGGACCAGGACAATGCCGTGATTTTCGAACGCGGCGATCCGGACGGCGAGGAGGATCGCTGGTTTGCGATGCTCGGAACCCATGTCGCGGATATCCTGCATCAGGTCGGCGTGCACTATTGCAAGGGTGGTGTCATGGCCAGCAACGCGCCATGGCGCGGCTCGGTTGCGACCTGGCGGCACCGGGTCGGACACTGGATCACGCGCTCCAGGCCAGCGGATCTGCTGTCGGTCGATATTTTTTTCGACTTGCGGGCCGTGCACGGAGATGGCGGTCTCGCCGGACTCGTCAGACAGGCCGCTTTCGACGCAGCCAGGGGTCAAACCGCGTTCGCCAAGCTGCTGGTCGATGGCGTCCGCGTTCCCGCGAGCCTGAAGCTTTTCGGCGGCATCCGGACCGAAGCTGGCCGCATCGATCTCAAGGCGGCCGGGCTGTTCGGTCTGGTCGCCGCGGCGCGTGCGCTGGCGATCCGCTACCATGTGAAGGAACGATCGACACCAGCGCGATTGGCCGGCGTGAAAGCACTCGTTCACGTCAGCCAGAGCGATCTCGATGCGCTTGACCATGCCCAAAGCGTATTTCTCGATCTCATTCTGTCGCAGCAGGTCGAGGATATCGCCCTCGGGATCCCGCCTTCCAACGCCGTTTCGGTGAAGCGATTGTCGGCGCGCGAGCGTGATCGTTTGCATGCGGCGCTTCGAGCGGTTACCGCTATCGATGCACTGACCCGCGATCTGTTGTTCAAGGAGTGATCCGGGAAGATTGTTGCGATGCACAACGGGCAGGTTACCCGGTTTGCGGCGTGGTGACATTGTGCGCTTGCATGCGACCGTCGGTCAGACGACAATCACCTCGAAACTCGCTTGGCAGGCTTTCTCACAAAGCGGTCAAGGGTTTGCCACAACCGCCTCACAAGAAAATCCATGACCGCCGCTGCCAGCACGCATCTCGTCATCGCCGATGACCATCCGCTGTTTCGCGACGCCTTGCGACAGGCGGTCGCCAGCGTCGTGCCGTCGGCAAGGATCGGCGAAGCCGGTTCCTTCGACGAATTGACCGCGCTGCTGGAGCGGGATTCCGACGTCGATCTGGTGCTGCTCGATCTGACCATGCCGGGAATCAGCGGCTTCTCCGGCCTGATTTACCTGCGTGCACAGTATCCCGCGATCCCCGTGGTGATCGTCTCGGCCAGCGACGATGGCGCCACCATCCGCCGTTCGATGGATTTCGGCGCCTCCGGCTTCATTCCCAAGCGGTTCGGGGTCGATACGCTGCGTGACGCCATCGTCAAGATCATGGAAGGCGACGTCTGGATCCCGCCGGACACCGATCTCACCTCCGCCGCCGACCCCGATATGACGCGGCTGCGCGACCGGCTGGTGACGCTGACCCCGCAGCAAGTGAGGGTGCTGATGATGCTGTCGGAAGGTCTGCTCAACAAGCAGATCGCCTACGAACTCGGCGTGTCGGAGGCGACCATCAAGGCGCATGTGTCGGCGATCCTGCAAAAGCTGGGCGTCGAGAGCCGCACCCAGGCCGTGATCGCCGCCGCCAGAATTTCCGGCGGCCAGTGGCGGCAAGCCACGCCATCGGCATAACGGACCGGCCCGGCGGCCTGAAACGGTCACGCCGGGTGGTCAGCCGTTGCTTTGCTGGTATTGTGCATCGTCGGCACACCCGGATGCCGCATTACGGGAGGACGCCATGGCCTATTTTCAAAGAAGGATGGACGGCATCGAGCGGGGAGGCAAGATTGCCGCCGACGTATTCTGTGTCCTGCTGCTGGGAGTCATGGCGCTGGGATGCCTCGGCATTTTGTCCGGTATCATCGCCAGCGTGCTGGTTGTACTGGGAGTGCTGACCATCGATTATTTCACGGCTGATCCCGACGACCATGTCGCCGGCGTCATTCGATAGGGCCACCTCGGCGGCGGGACCGCGCCGGCTGAATTGCGACGGGGGGATGGAGATGCGGTACGTTAGCCTGGCGGGCCTGCTGTTCGCTTTCTGGCTCGCGCTGTCCGGGCACTACACGCCCATGCTGGTCACGGCCGGCGTGGTGTGCGCGGTGGCGTGCGTCTTCGCCGCCATCCGCATGCGCGTCGCCGATCCGGAAGGACATCCGATCGAATTGTTCCGGGGCGCGATCACCTATTTCCCCTGGCTGTTTTGGGAGATCGCCAAGTCCGGCTGGAGCGTAACCAGGGTCATCCTGCACCCGAGCCTGCCGATCTCGCCCACCATGACGGTGGTGCGGGCCAGCCAGAAAACCGCGGCCGGGATGGCGACCTACGCCAACTCGATCACGCTCACGCCGGGCACGATGACCGTGGGGGTGAGCGGCGACGAATTCACCATTCACGCGCTGGTGCGCGACGGCGCCATTGATCTCGAGGGTGGCGGGATGGACCGCCGCGTCAGCCAGTTCGAAGGCGCCGCATGATGTTTGCTGCCGCGGCTGCCGCCATTCTCGTCGCTCTGGCCCTCGCGATCA
Organism: Bradyrhizobium sp.; assembly: GCF_030693485.1. Taxonomy (GTDB): domain Bacteria; phylum Pseudomonadota; class Alphaproteobacteria; order Rhizobiales; family Xanthobacteraceae; genus Bradyrhizobium. The sequence continues at coordinate 6,428 of NZ_JAUYAN010000080.1, forward strand.
CGCGCGCGATCAAGGGGCCGACGGTGTTCGACCGGGTGCTCGCGGGCAATTCCGTGGGCACGCTGGCGATCATGCTGCTCGCGGTCGTCGGCTTCCTGACCGAACGTCCCGAATTCCTCGACATCGGGCTGACTTACGGCCTGCTCAATCTCATCGGCACCCTCTCGGTGCTGAAGTTCTTCCGCCATGGCGACCTCGCCTACGACGTCGATAGCGAGCCGAAATCATGAGGTTGGCCGTCGAGATTGCCAGCTGGGGGTTTATGCTCCTTGGAAGTTTCTTCACGCTGGTGGGGGCGTTCGGGCTGGTGCGCATGCCGGAGGTCTTCACCCGCATGCATGCGGCCAGCGTCACGGACACGCTCGGCGTCGGCTTTTTGATCTTTGGCATGTGCCTGCAGGCCGGCTTCGGCCTGGTGTCGCTGAAACTGCTGTTTCTGCTCGCCCTGTTCTTCTTCACGGCCCCCGTCGTGACGCACGCCCTCGCGCAGGCCTGCCTGCATGAAGGCATCAAGCCGCAGCTGGCGGAAGATCGCCGCGGCATGACCGGCGCCCGGCCGACCGATCCTGACGACGGGAGGCAGCCATCATAACTCTCATCAACACGGTACTGCTGACGCTGCTTGCCGTCGTGACCATCGCCATCGTCCGGCAACGCAGCCTGTTCGGCGTCGTCATTCTCGCCAGCATCTACAGCTTCCTGATGGCGAGCGTGCTGATCGTGCTCGACGCCGTTGATGTCGCGATGACCGAGGCGTCGGTCGGCGCCGGCGTGTCGACGGTGCTGTTGCTGGCGACCCTGCACCTCGTCAAGACCACCGAGATGAACCAGGTCCGTCCCCATCTGCTGCCGCTGTTCGTCTCGCTCGGCACCGGCGCCGTGCTGGTCTGGGGCACTTTGGTGCTGCCGCCGTTCGGCACCCCCGATGCCGCGATCCACAAGCACGTCGCGCCACGCTACCTCGCTGATTCGATCAAGGAGACCAACGTTCCGAACGTGGTGACGTCGGTTCTGGCCGACTACCGCGGCTACGATACGCTCGGCGAGACCACGGTGATCTTCACCGCCGGCATCGGCGTCATGCTGCTGCTGCGCAAGGCGCGGCGGCGGAACCGTCGCGACGACGCGGAGACATCGCAATGAGTTACGATCTCGTTCTGCGTGTCGGCACCAAGCTGATCCTGCCGTTCATTCTGCTGTTCGCGCTTTACGTCCAGTTCCACGGCGATTACGGGCCGGGCGGCGGCTTCCAGGCCGGCGTCATTGCGGCCAGCATGGTGATCCTGCTGGCGATCACCTGCGGTCTCGATCTGGCGCATCGTATCGCGCCGCAGGCCATGGTCCAGCGCATGGTCCCGCTCGGCGTGCTGATCTATGCGGGGACGGGGGTTGCCGGGATCCTGATGGGCAAGAACTATCTCGACTATTCGGTGCTCGCCCAGAACTCCGCGAGCGGACACGAGCTCGGCATATTCCTGGTCGAGGCAGGCGTCCTGATCACAGTGGCCGGCACCATGACGTCCCTGTTCTATGCCTTTGTCGAGCGGGGCCGCTGATGCCGGCGCTGTCGATCATCACCGATCATTATCACTACGCGATCACCGTCTTCCTGATGATGGCGGGCCTCTACATCGTCGTCGCCCGCGGCAACATGGTGAAGAAGCTGGTCGGGCTGTCGATCTTCCAGACCTCGGTGTATCTGCTCTACGTCGAGCCCGGGAAGATCATCGGCGGAACCGCGCCCATCCTCGATCCGGCGTTCACCGTGTATTCGAACCCGCTTCCCCATGTCCTGATGCTGACTGCCATCGTCGTCGGCGTGGCCACGCTCGCGCTCGGCCTGGCGCTGGTGGTGCGCATCAACGAGGCCTACGGCACGATCGAGGAAGACGAGATTTTCGAAATGGACCGTGACACATGAACGCGGTCTGGCCGCACCTCCCGATATTGCAGGTGGTGATTCCGCTGTTCGGCGCCGTGCTGGCCGGATTCCTGCGCCGTCCAGGTCCGGCCTTCGCGGTCGCGCTGGTGGTGAGCTGGCTGATGCCGTTGATTGCCGGGGCGATGCTGTGGCAGGCGCTGGCGACCGGCCCGATCTCCTACCACATCGGCAGCTGGCCGCCGCCCTGGGGCATCGAGTACCGGGTCGACGTCCTCGGCGGCTTCGTGCTGGTGCTGGTCTCGACGGTCGGTGCGGTGATCATGCCGTTCGCGCGGCGCTCCGTCGCGTTCGAGGTCGAGGAAGCCCAGCAGCCCTGGTTCTACTGCATGTACCTGCTCTGCCTCACCGGCCTGCTGGGCATCGTGGCGACCGGCGACGCGTTCAACGCCTTCGTCTTTCTCGAGGTCTCGTCGCTGTCGACCTATGTGCTGGTCGCGCTCGGACGCGACCGGCGCGCGCTGCTCGCCGCGTTCCAGTACCTGATCATGGGGACGATTGGGGCGACCTTCTACATCATCGGCGTGGGCCTGCTCTATCTGCTGACCGGCACCCTCAACATGGTGGACATGGCCGCGCGGCTCGGGCCGGAATGGGCCGGCCACTCGCGCGCCATCGTGGCGGCTTTGGCCTTCATTACCGTCGGCGTCAGCCTGAAGCTCGCCTTGTTCCCGCTCCACGCCTGGCTGCCGAACGCCTACGCCTATGCACCCTCCTGGGTGACGGCGTTCCTGGCCGCCACCGCGACCAAGGTCGCGATCTACGTGCTGGTGCGATTCTTCTTTTCGATCTTCGGCATCGCGATCGACTTTCGCGATTTGCCTGTCGCCGAAATCATCCTGGCGCTGTCGGTCGCGGCCATGTTCGTCGCTTCGCTGATCGCGGTATTCCAGACCGACCTGAAGCGCATGCTGGCTTACTCCTCGGTCGCCCAGATCGGCTACATCACGCTCGGCATCGGGCTCGCCAACCAGGCCGGATTGACCGGCGGGCTGGTCCACGTCGTCAATCACGCATTGATGAAGGCCGCGCTGTTTCTCGCGGTCGGAGCGATCTTCTTCCGCGTCCGCTCGGTGCAGCTGTCCGATCTCGCCGGCATCGGCCGCAAGATGCCAATCACCATGACGGCGTTCACCATCGCGTGTCTCGGGCTGGTCGGCACCCCCGGCACGTCCGGGTTCATTTCCAAATGGTATCTGGCGACTGGTGCGTTCGACAAGGGCTGGTGGCTGCTGGTCTTCCTCATCGTCGGCAGCTCGCTGATCGCCCTCGTCTATGTCGGCCGCGTGCTTGAAGTGGTCTGGCTGCGCGAGCCGTCGGCCGCCCTCGAAAATGCCAGCGACCCGCCGCTGTCGATGCTGCTGCCGCTCGTCGTGCTGGCGGCCGCCACGGTCTATTTCGGCTTCGAAACCCAATGGACCGCGGGAATCGCCGGCACGGCCGCCAAGGACCTGATCGGGGGGCTGCGATGACGGCGGCCCTGTCGACCCAGAGCCTCGTTATCCTCGCGGTACTGACGCCGTTCGTCGGTGCGTTGCTGATTCCGTTGTTTCACAGGTCTCCCAACCTGCGCGAGACGGTGACGCTGGTCACGGCGGGTACGCTGTGCCTGGTCACGTTCAGCCTGGTCGGACCGGTGCTCGACGGCGCCAGGCCTGAACTGCAGATTCTCCGGATCGTTCCGGGACTCGACCTCGCGTTCAAGGTCGAACCGCTCGGCATGCTGTTCGCGCTGGTCGCCGCCTCGTTGTGGGTCGTCAACTCAGTTTATTCGATCGGTTACATGCGCGCCAATGACGAGCCGCGCCAGACCACGTTTTACGTCTGCTTTGCCATTGCGCTCGGCAGCACGATCGGGATCGCGTTCGCCGGGAATCTGTTCACGCTGTTTCTGTTCTACGAGGCGTTGACGCTCTCGACCTATCCGCTGGTGACGCACAAGCGGAACGCGGAAGCCGTTCGCGCTGGCCGCATCTATCTTTTGCTGTTGCTCGGCACGTCGCTGCTGCTGCTATTGCCGGCGATGATCGCCACATGGGCCATCGCCGGCACGCTCGATTTCACGCCGGGCGGCATCCTGGCCGGCAAGGCCGGCGCCCCCGTGATCGCCGTTCTGCTCGCACTCTACGTTTTCGGCATCGGCAAGGCGGCGGTGATGCCGCTGCATTTCTGGCTGCCGGCGGCGATGGTGGCGCCGACGCCGGTCAGCGCGTTGCTGCATGCGGTGGCGGTGGTCAAGGCCGGCGTCTTCACGGTGGTGAAGGTGGCGGTGTTCGTGTTCGGCGTCGACAATCTCGCCTCCCTGGGGCAATCCGCATGGTTGACGGCGGTGGCGGCAACGACGGTGATCGTCGCTTCCATCGTGGCGTTGCGGCAGGACAATCTCAAGCGCCGGCTCGCTTATTCGACCATCTCGCAACTCTCTTATGTCGTGCTGGGCGTCGCGATCCTGGCGCCGATCTCCCTGACCGGCGCCGCGATGCATATTGCCGCCCACGCCTTCAGCAAGATCACCTTGTTCTTCGCTGCGGGCTCGATCTACACCGGCGCGCACCTGACCGAAGTCAGCCAGCTGGACGGCATCGGCCGGCGCATGCCGTGGACCATGGCGGCCTTCACGATCGGCGCGCTCGGCATGATCGGTATTCCGCCGACCGCCGGCTTCCTCGGCAAATGGTTCATTCTCACCGGGGCGATGCAGACGGCCAACTGGCTGGCGGTCTCGGTCATTGTCGCGAGCACATTGCTCAACGCCGGCTATTTTCTGCCGATCGTTTTTCGCGCATTCTTCCGCGAGCCCCCGGGGGACGGGCACGGGACCAAGTCCGGCGAGGCGCCGTGGCCGATGGTGCTGGCGCTGACCACGACGGCGGCCGGATCGATGCTGATGTTCTTTCTTCCCGGCATTCCCTATGCGCTGGCAACACTCATGATGGGGCGCTGAGTCATGAACGACCACTCGGACCACGACCACTGGCTTACCCGTGCAAGCACGATCAGGCGGCTCTGGATCGGATCGATCGTCGTGCTGGCGGCAACCGTGTTGATGGACCTCGCGATCGACCACCATCCGCATTTCGGGCTGGACGGCACCTTCGGCTTCGGCGCCTGGTTCGGCTTCGCGGCTTGCGTCGCCATGATCGTGTTCGCCAAGGCGCTTGGCGCCATCCTGAAACGGCCGGACACCTATTATGACAGCTAGCGTCCTTCCGCCGGCCATTGTGCTGATCCTCGGCGGCCTGGTGCTGCCGATGCTGCCTGTCCGGCTGCGCGGCTTCGCGATTCTCGCGCTGCCGCTTGCGACGCTGTTGCTGGTTTGGCAGGTGCCCGACGGGGTGGCGCTGCGGGCGCCGTTCCTTGGCTACGAGCTCACGCTGGTCAAGGGCGATGCGCTGTCTCGTTTGTTCGCGACGGTGTTCGCGATCATGGCGTTCGCCGGCGGCCTGTTTGCTCTCAACCAGAACCGCGTGGTCGAACTGGCCGCGGCCCTCTGCTACGCCGGCAGCGCCATCGGCGTGGTGTTCGCGGGTGACCTGATCAGCCTGTTCATCTTCTGGGAACTGATGGCGATCGCCTCCACCCTGGTGGTGTGGAGCGCGGGTCCGTCCGCACGTGGCGCCGGATTGCGATACGCCGCGATCCATCTGCTTGGCGGGGTTCTGCTGATGGCGGGCATCGCCGGCGAGGTAGCTTCGACCGGCTCGCTCGCGATTGGCAAGCTCGAACTCGACAGCCTGTCGCGAGGCCTGATCCTCGCCGGGTTCCTGATCAACGCAGGCGCCTGGCCGATTTCATCCTGGTTGCCCGACGCCTATCCGGAGAGCTCGTGGAGCGGCATGGTGTTCCTTTCGGCCTTCACCACCAAGGCCGCCGTCTATGTGCTGCTGCGTTGCTTTCCGGGCACCGAGCTTTTGATCTATGTCGGACTGTTCATGGTGTTCTACGGGATCGTGTACGCTATCCTCGAAAACGACATGCGCCGCATCCTGGCTTACAGCATCGTGAACCAGGTCGGGTTCATGGTGACCGGAATCGGCATCGGTACCGAACTCGCACTCAATGGCGCCGCCGCCCACGCCTTCACGCACATCATCTACAAGGCGCTGCTGCTGATGTCGGCGGGCTCGGTTCTCTACATGACCGGCAAGCGCAAATGCACCGAACTCGGCGGCCTGTTCCGCACCATGCCGCTAACGACCATTTGCGGCATCGTCGGCGCGCTATCGATTTCGTCGTTTCCCCTGACGTCGGGCTTCGTCTCGAAATCGATGATCTCGGACGCCGCGGGCATCCAGCGGCTGGAAATGGTGTGGTATCTGCTCGCCGCCGCGTCCGCCGGCGTTTTCCTGCACGCCGGCATCAAGTTTCCATGGTTCGTCTTCTTCCAGAAAGATTCGGGACTGCGGCCGGCCGATCCGCCCTGGAACATGCGGGCCGCCATGGTGCTGTGCGCGGCGCTTTGCATCGGCATCGGCGTCCTGCCCGGGCCGCTTTACGCCATCTTGCCGTATCCGGTCGCCTACGTTCCCTATACCGCTGGTCACGTGGTGTTCTATCTGCAGCTTTTGCTGTTCTCCGGCCTCGCTTTCTTTCTGATGCTCGGCTGGCTGAAGCGGACAATGACGATCACGCTCGACGTTGACTGGCTGTATCGGAGGCTCGGCCTCGCGCTGGCTCGAAATCTGAACCAGACGGCAGAGACGGCATGGATTGGCGTCACGAATTCTGCAGGGCGCTTTGCCCGGGGAGTATCATCGGGTGTCCGGCGTTATCATGGAACCGATGGCGTTCTCGCCCGCGCCTGGCCGACCGGCGCGATGGCGTTCTGGATGACCATCATGCTGGCGGCCTATCTGATCCTCTCGTATCTGCGATCGTGAACCCTTGTTTTAGGGATCACGGGGAGTTCGAAGACTCTCCGCTCGCCATTGCACGCACGCCTCATGCGGCGAGTCGTACCGGCAACCGCGCCAGGGCGCGTATGCCAAGGCGCTTGTGCCATTCGACCTTCGCTTGCGGGGCGATACGCATATCCGGAAAGCGCGCCAGGATGCGCTCGAATGCGATCGCGGTCTCCGCCCGCGCCAGCTGGAAGCCGAGGCAGAAATGCACGCCTGTTCCGAAGGACAGATGCGGATTCAGATGCCGACAGGATGTCGAAGCCTTGCGCCTTCATCATTGACCCCATGGGATTGGGACGGCCTGCGCCGCTATTCCGCCGCCACCATCTGCTGCGTCCGCCACTGCCCGAGCAGCGCCCGCAGGCTGGCCGGCTTGACCGGCTTGTTGAGCACCGCGATGTTCTCGTCGCGCGCCGCGTCCCGCACATGCGGACTGCGGTCGGCGGTAATCAGGATCGCCGGAATGTTCTCGCCGAAGCGGCGGCGGATGTCCCGGATCGCAGCGACGCCATTGCCGCGGTCGAGGTGATAGTCGACCAGCAGGCCGGTGACCGGGACGCCGGCGGCCTTGATCGCCTCGACGGCGGCTTCCGGATCGGCCACCGCGATGACCTCGGCGTCCCAGGCCGTCAGCAGGGTCTTCATGCCGTCCAGGATCGCCGGATCGTTCTCGATGCACACGATCAGCGAGCCGCTCATCGGCGTCCTGGACAGCGGCGTCGCGCTGGTGACCGCCCCGGTGTGGGTGACGGCGCTGGCGACCGGCACCGTCACCGAAAAGAACGAGCCGCCGCTGACATTGGAGTCGATCGCGATGCCGTGGTTGAGGACACGCGCGAGCCGTTCGACGATCGACAGCCCGAGGCCCAGGCCGCGCGCAATCCGCGCGCCCTGTTCCAGCCGGTGAAACTCCTTGAAGATCTCGCCGCGCTTGACCACGGGAATGCCGACGCCGGTGTCGAAAACCCCGATCTGCAGCGACTGACCGTGTCGCCGGCAGCCGACCAGCACGCGGCCGCGCGGGGTGTATTTGATGGCGTTGGAAATCAGGTTCTGCAGCAGCCGGCGCAGCATCAGGCGATCGGATTCCACCGCCAGCGAACTCGGCACGAAGGTCAGCTTCAGCGCCTTGGCCCGGGCAATCGGCGCGAATTCGATTTCCAGCGAACGCATCAGGTCGCCGATCTTGAAGCTCGAGATCGACGGCGTCATGGCGCCGGCATCGAGCCGCGAGATATCCAGCAGCGCCCCGAGGATCTCCTCGATCGCCTCCAGCGAATCGTCGATGTTTTCCACCAGCCGCGAATCCTCGCCGCCGTTCTGGCGCTCCACCAGACTCGTGACGTAAAGCCGCGCCGCGTTCAGCGGCTGCAGGATGTCGTGGCTGGCGGCGGCCAGAAAGCGCGTTTTCGAGATATTGGCGTCCTCGGCGGTGCTCTTGGCCCGCGCCAGTTCCGAATTCAGAAGGGTGAGTTGCTCGGTGCGATCGCGCACCCGCTTTTCAAGCGTCGCATTGGCGCGTTCCAGCGCTTCGGCCGCCTCGAACGACGGCGTAACGTCGGAAAAGGTGATTACGAGCCCGCCGCCGGGCATCCGGTTGGCGCGCACCTCGATCACCAGGTGACGATCCGGCAGGCGTTCCAGATAAGGCTCGCCTTCGGTGGTGTAGGCCGCCAGCCGCATGTCCAGCAAGGCGGCGCTGTCGCGCTCGCCGAGGCCGGCAGGGCTGATCGCCCCCATGAATTCCAGGATCTCCTGCAAGGGAATCCCGATCTGCACGAGATGCAGCGGCAGTCCGAGAATTTCGCCGAACTGGCGGTTCGAACAGATCAGCTGCAGCTCCTCATCGAACACGGCGATGCCCTGCCGCACATGGTTCAGCGCAGTCTGCAACACCTCGCGATTGAAGTGCAGGGCGGCGTGGGAGTCGTCGAGCAGCTTCAGCGCCGCCTTGGCCGAGACGGTGCGCTTGCGCAACAGCAGCGACATCACCAGCCGCGAGGACGCCGCCCCGATCGACGAGGCGATCAGATGCTCGGCATGCTGCAGCAATTCGAAGTCGGCGGGCGCGGCCGGGTCGAGCGCGGTATTGCGGGTGATCGCGAAGGCTTCAAACGAATGCCGGGCGCGATCGGGGCCGAGATACTGCGCCACCGTACTCTGGATGTCCTGCACGGTCACCGTGGTGCGCCAGCGCCGGAAGGCCGGGTTCATCGGCGCCAGCGTGCTCGGCGCAAACAGGTCGGCTTGCAGCCGTTCGATCGAGGACGGCTGGCGCGCCATCGACAGCACGATGTAGGTCAGCAGATTGAGCGAGAGCGACCACAGCACGCCGTGCAGCAGCGGCGGCAGGTCGGCGCCGAACAGCGCGCGCGGCCGCAGCGCCTCGATGCCGAACGGGCCATGCTGCAGCAGCAGCATGCCCGCGGCATTGCCTTCGAGGAAGCTCGGCAGAAACAGCGTGTAGATCCACACCGCGACGCCGACCAGCATGCCGCCCATGGCGCCCCGCGCGGTAGCGCGGCGCCAGAACAGTCCGCCGAAGAACGACGGCGCCAGCTGCGCGATCGCCGCAAAGGACAACAGGCCGATCGCCGCCAGCTGGGCATTGCCGAGCGCGCGGTAGTAGAAATACGCCATCACCATGATGGCGAAAATCGCAAAGCGGCGGACCCGGAGCAGGAAGTTGCCGAAATCCTTCTGGGCGGCGCGGGACTCCCGGCTTCGCTGCAGCACCAGCGGCACCACGATATCGTTCGACACCATGATCGACAGCGCGACGCATTCGACGATCACCATGGCGGTCGCCGCCGACAGGCCGCCGACGAAGACGAGGACGCTGAGCACCGGAGAATTGGCCTGCATCGGCAACGCCAGCACGTACATGTCAGCTTCGACCGCGCCGAAGGGGAAGGTCACGAGCCCGGCGAGCGCGATCGGAATCACGAACAGGTTGATGGCGATCAGATACAGCGGAAACAGCCAGCGCGCCCGGCCCACCTCGGTGTCGCTGGAATTCTCGACCACGCTGACGTGAAACTGGCGCGGCAGCAGCATGATCGCGAAGAACGACAGCAGCGTCATGGTGAGGAAGTTGCCGATCGAGGGCGTGTACTCGATGGCCCGTGCCGCTTCCGGGACTTTCATCGCGCGTTCGATCAGCTCGACCGGCGAGAACATCCAGAACGTGACGAAGGCGCCGACCGCGATGAAGGCCACCAGCTTGACGATGGATTCGGTGGCGATCGCCAGCATCAGGCCATGCTGGTGTTCGGTCGCGTCGGTCTGCCTGGTGCCGAACAGCACCGCGAAGGCGGCCATCGCCAGCGTGACGATCAGCGCGACGTCACCGATGATCGGAATCGAGGAGAAGGCCTGATCTTCGAGGATCGTTCCGAGCGACGCCGCCACCGCCTTGAGCTGCAGCGCGATATAGGGAACCGAGCCGATGATCGCGATTGCGGCGACCGTGGCGGCGACGGCCTGGCTCTTGCCGTAGCGCGCGGCGATGAAATCGGCGATCGAGGTGATGTTCTGCGATTTCGCCAGCTTGATGACGCGGCGCAGCAGCGGCGTGCAGAACGCGATCATCAAGATCGGGCCGACATAGATCGCGAGAAAGTCGACGCCGGTGCGGGTGGCGAATCCGACCGAGCCGAAGAAGGTCCAGGAGGTGCAGTAGATCGCCAGCGACAGCGGATAGATCAGCGCGCTGGCGCGGCCGCGCTGGGTCGGCGAGAGGCGGTCGCCGTAGCTGGCGATCACAAACAGGAACCCGATGTAGCCGAAAGCGGCTGCGATCACGCCCCAGTCGTGCAGCATCGCGGCTTACCCCTCATATTCGGCCTGCGCAAACGACAGCCGCCGGGGCAGTATAGCCAGGTTGAACCGGCAAAGCATCGTGCGTGAGCCCCCGAAACCGGGGATTTCGGGGCTGAGGAGCGGTGCCGCTATTCGGCCGCCAGCGATTTCGCGCGCAGTGGCAGGCCGAGGCGCTCCCAGACCTGCAGCAGCGCTTCGGCGAGCTGATCGACCAGGCCGTCGTCATGATAGGGCGAGGGCGTGATCCTCAAGCGCTCGGTGCCCTTGGCGACAGTCGGGTAGTTGATCGGCTGGATATAGATGTTGTGCTCTTCCAGCAGGATGTCGCAGGCCCGCTTGCAGGCCTCGGGATCGCCGACGAACAGCGGCACGATGTGGGTCTCGTTCGACATCACCGGCAGGCCGGCGGCATGGAGGATCGCCTTGACGCGGGCGGCGCGGTCCTGATGGCGCTCGCGCTCCCAGCTTGAGGTTTTCAGATGCTTGATCGCGGCTGACGCCGCCGAGCAGATCGCCGGCGGCAGCGCGGTCGTAAAGATGAAGCCGGGCGCATAGGAACGCACCGCGTCGACGATGTCGGCGCTGGCGGCGATATAGCCGCCGAGACAGCCGAACGCCTTGGCCAGCGTGCCCTCCAGAACGTCGATGCGGTGCATGACGCCGTCGCGCTCGGCGATGCCGCCGCCGCGCGGGCCGTACATGCCAACCGCGTGAACTTCGTCGACATAGGTCATCGCGCCATAGCGCTCGGCGAGATCGCAGATTTTCGCCAGCGGTGCGACGTCGCCGTCCATCGAATACAGGCTCTCGCAGGCGATCAGCTTGGGCCGGTCCGGTCCCGCGGCGCGCAGCAGTTCTTCCAGATGCGCCATGTCGTTGTGACGGAAAATCTGGCGCTCGCAGCCGGCCTGGCGCACGCCCTCGATCATCGAATTGTGGTTGAGCGCATCCGACAGGATCAGGCAGTTCGGAATCAGTTTCGCGATCGTCGAGATGCCGGTCTGGTTCGAGACATAGCCCGAGGTGAACAGCAAAGCGGCTTGCTTGCCGTGCAGATCGGCGAGTTCGGCCTCGAGCTGCACCAGCGGGTGATGGGTGCCCGCGATGTTGCGGGTGCCGCCGGCGCCGGTGCCGACCCGCGTCGCGGTTTCGACCATGGCGCCGACCACTTTCGGGTGCTGGCCCATGCCGAGATAGTCGTTGGAGCACCAGATCACGACGTTGCGCGGTCCCCCAGGGGAATGCCACACCGCGTGCGGGAACCGGCCCGCGATCCGCTCAAGATCGGCGAAAACCCGGTAGCGCCGTTCGTCATGCAGGCGGCTGAGGGCGGTGCTGAAGAACTGGCTGTAATCCATCGCGGGACCTGGAACGGAGCGTGAAGCCGAAGCGGCGAGCCCCTTTTTAGAGCGTTTCCAGCTTTGCTGTCGAGCCGGAATCGGCCCCGAGCCGCCCGATGCGCGGGGGCCGGGTTGCTTCCCGCGCGGCCCAGAACTTGATCCGGATCAAGGCATTGGCGGGGTTTTGCTGTTCTCGTTACGGATCGCGGGCTGCAATGCGACCGGCAAGAAGCCCTCTCGCCAACAGGGATCAATTAACCAGCGATTTACCATGTTGGCGGTAGTTTTGATGCGAGAGTTCCAACAAGGGTCACGCGTATGGCGTTTCGCGCAAATCAGCAGCTCCGTGACGATATCTGGGACTACCGGTACAAGGCTTCCGCCCCTGCTGCCGCCGAGCCCGAGAACATCGTGAGCCTGGCCCCCTCCGCCACCAGGAATGACGGCGCCACCGCGCTCGACCTCGTGAATCAGGCGGCCGAAATCTTCAAGGGCATGGAAGACCACGCGCGCGCAGTCGAAGCGCGGGCGCAGTCGGCGTGCGAAGACCTTGCCGAAAAACTGCGCCTTGCCGAGAAGCAACGGGATGCCGCCGAGCGTGCACGACGCGAAGTCGTCAATGAACTCAATATCAAGCTTCAGGACGTCTCGCGAGCCTTGCAGCAGGCCCAATCGCGGATCGTGGGGGCGGAAGAGCGAACGGTAGCCGCCGAATTTCGCGCCCAGGCGGCCGAGGCCAAGCTCTACCGGGCCAATCAGGAACTCGCCGCCGTCGAGGAAGCGATCCGCAAGCGGTTGCTCTGAGTCATTTCGCGTGCCCGACACGGGGCGCCCGTTCGCGTGAACGAGGTTGACGCCGGAATTACCGGATGACCCGAGTATGAATTATTAAGCAAGAATTGCGGACGGTGCGTCGGCGCGACCGCGTGCCGGCAACAATTTCGATGGCGTGTTCGACCATGGCCCGAGCAATGGGTTATTAGGAAGTTTCGTTCAACGTCCGCCGAACGACTGTATCGCGCAAATCGGTCGATATCCCCTTGAGGACACGGTCTTGCAAGCATTCCCCGGAATTCTGGGCCGCCATTATCTTGCAATTTTTGTGCTGGCCGCGGCCACGCTGTCCTACCAGATCCTGATCACGCGCTTCTTCAGCGTCATGCTGTATTATCATTTTGCGTTTGCGGCCATCTCGCTTGCCATGCTCGGGCTTACCCGCGGAGCGATGGAGGTCTACAACAACCCGGCCCGCTACACGCCCGAAAAGGTGGGAGTGGAATTCGCACGCCATGCATCATGGTTCGCGATATCGGGCGTCGGCGCCATGGTGGTCTTCCTATGCACGCCGCTGGTGATTCCCGAGCAGTATGTGGCGGTGGTCCTGGCGGTTACGGCGTTGACTTTCGTCATGCCGTTTACCGAAAGCGGGATCTGCATCACGCTGCTGTTGACACGCCTGCCTTACAGCGGCGGAGGACTTTATGCGTCCGACCTCGCAGGGGCGGCGCTTGGATGTCTCGGTGTCATCTTCGTACTGCTCGTCGTCGATCCCGTCAGCGCCACCCTGTGGATCGGCGCCTTTGCCGCCGCGGCGGGCTGGCTGGTCGTGCGGGACAGCGGCGACATCCGCAGCCTGCGCCTCAGCGGCGCCGTTGCAGTGACGCTGGCGGCCGCAGCCGGCATGCACACCGGCCTTGATGTTTCCGGCAAGAGCCATCTGGGCGTGTTCTGGGCCAAGGGGGCCGAGCAGAAGGGAACGCTGTTCGAACGCTGGAATACCTACTCGCGCGTCAGGGTGACCGCGATGGGCGAGGCCGCTCCGTTCGGCTGGGGTTTTGCCCGCACCCATGATATGAAAATCGACCAGAAGCGGCTCGACATCGACGCCGATGCCGGCACGATCATCACCAGGTACGACGGCGATATCGACAAGCTGTCCTACCTGAAGGACGACGTCATCAATGCGGCCTACCTGGTGCAGCCGGCGACCGACGTCGCGGTCGTCGGTGTGGGCGGCGGCCGGGACATTCTTTCTGCGCTCTATTTTGGCGCCAGGCGCATTTATGGAATTGAGATCAATCCCGCGATCTTCGAAGTCCTCACCGACAAGTTCGCCGAGTTCTCCGGTCATCTCGATCGCCAGCCCGGCGTATCCCTGGTCAATGCCGAAGCCCGCAGCTACATCAACCATTCATCCGATCGATATGACCTGGTCCAGATTTCGCTGATCGACACCTGGGCCGCGACCGCCGCCGGTGGGCTGACGCTGACGGAAAACCGCCTCTATACTGTCGAGGCATGGGGCGACTTCTACCGGGCGCTGAAGCCCGGCGGGTTGCTGTCGATTTCGCGCTGGTACGAACCGGAGCATCACCGCGGCGAGCTCTATCGCCTGGTGGCGATCGCCGCCAGCGCGCTGCAGAACAAGGGCGTGTCCGCAACCGAGTTGCCGAACCATGTCGTCGTCGTGAACGTGGACAACATCGTAACGGTGATTACCCGTCCAGACGCCTTCACAAGTGCGCAATGGCACGACGCGCAAGCGCGGCTGCTGTCCCAGGGCTTCAAGGTACTGCTGGGGCCGGGCGTCGCTTTCGATGCCGTGACGTCGAAATTGCTGTCCGGCAAGGCGGATGCTGCTTTCTTCGCATCATTGCCGGAGAACGTCACCCCCTCGACGGACGACAATCCGTTCTTCTTCTATACGGCGCGGTTCGGGGAATTTTTCAGCAAGCCGGTATCGTCGCTCTCGAACAACAACTCGGCGATCACCACGACCCTGATGCTGCTGGTGCTGTCGCTGTGCGCCTGCGTCTACTACATCATCGACCCCTTTGTCCGTCTCGCGCGGCGGATGCCGCTGGCGACGCTGACGCCACCCGTGACCTATTTCTGCGCGATCGGCATGGGCTTCATGCTGATCGAGATATCGCAGATGCAGCGGCTGATGGTCTTCCTCGGACATCCCGTCTACGGGCTCAGTGTCGTGCTTTTCACCATTCTTCTGTTCAGCGGGATCGGCAGCGTCACGGTCGGTGCGCGCTTCCCTCGACGCGCCGCGGTCATCGCCAGGGTTGCGGCGCTCCTGGTCACGCTGGTGGCGGCGGGGGTGCTGACTCCCTTGCTCACCACATGGGCGCGATCGGAAGCTACCGATATACGCATCCTGCTGTCCGTTCTGCTGCTGGCCCCCCCGGCGTTCTGCATGGGGATGATGTTTCCACTCGGGCTGAGCATCTGGCGCCGTCACTCGGACCTGCTTCCGTTCTTCTGGAGCGCCAACGGCATTACCTCGATGTTTGCGTCGGTGCTGGGCATGGCGCTGTCGATAGAATTCGGCATCGCCAGGACATACGCGCTCGGCGTGGGCTTCTATGTCGTCTGTGCCGTCATGATCGCCCTGAGCCGGCAAGCGAACCTCGTGGGCGGGTTCGCCGCAAGGCCGGACCGTGAAGAAGTCGGCGCCGCGGCCGCTTCGATCGCACCGTCGATACGAGTCGAACTGGCCGCCGCGAGCAACCCCGCCTGATCTTGCTCGCAAGTGTCAGGTCGTCCTGAAGCGCAGCACGCCGTCGGTTGTTTCGGCGATCAGCCGTCCCTCGACCAGCATGTAATTGACGTGCGCAATCAGTTCTCCGGCGGCAAAGCCCATCTGGTGCACGTCGAGCACGTGCTTGTGGAAGACCACCGGCACCAGTTCCTTCGAGGTTTGCGGAATTTCGCGGCAGGCGTCGGCGATCAGTCCGCAGCGTTCCTCGTGATGATCGGCCAGTTGCTTGATGCGGGTTTTCAGTCCGTAGAACGGCACACCGTGGCCGGGCAGCACCAGCAGATCATAGGGCAGCGTGGTGGTGAGGCTGGCCAGCGAAGCCAGATACTCGCCGAGTGAATTCTGGTCGGGCTCGACCGCCCAGACGCTGACATTGGGCGAGATCTTGCTCAGCACCTGATCGGCCGACAGGAAAAGCTTGTCGGCGGCGCAATACAGCATCACCTGGTCGAGCGCGTGGCCGCCGCCGGTGATGACCTTGAAGCGTCTTGTGCCGATGGAAACTTCGTCGCCATGGGAGATGCGGCGATAGGACGGCGGCAGGGTGGAGACCCGCTTCAGGTAATCCTGGCCGCGGCCGAGCAATTTATCGGTCAGGTCCTCGTCCATGCCGTGACGGCGGAAGAACAGGCGCTGCGCATTGCGCCGATCCTCGGTGCCGCGGTTCTGGTGATAGACCGACTGCAGATATTCCACCTGCGACATCTCGAGCGGACAGTCGAAGCGGTCAACGATCCAGCCGGCGAGACCGACGTGATCGGGATGCGAATGGGTCACGATCAGCCGCGTCACCTTGACGTGGCTGAGCGGTCCCTCGAACAAAGCGGTCCAGGCCGCGATGGTTTCCTCGTTGCCGAAACCGGCATCCACCATCGCCCAGCCGTCGCCGTCGGCGAGCAGGTAGATGTTCACGTGGTTGAGGCGGAACGGCAGCTTGAGCCGGACCCACAACAGGCCGGGCCTCACCTCGACGACCTGATCGTGGCCGGGGTGGCTTTCCCAGGGGTAGCGCAACGCCTCGGCCGAGGACGGTACCATGTCTGTTTTGGAATGCATCGCTCAGGTTTCGCAATTGTCGCTATCGGCTTAACCGCACAATCGACGCGGCGCCAGCCGAAAAAGCAAAGGTGGCCTCGGACAAAACACATGGGTCGCATGGGGTATTGGCCGCGGGCGGGCCGACGCCGTCATTCCGGGGCGTCGCGCCAGCGACGAACCCGGAATCTCGAGATTCCGGGTTCGAATTTCTACGCCGCCCGGATGTTGGACAGGAAGGCGTCGATTTCCGATCGCAGCACGTCGGCCTCGCGGCGCAGGGCCGCGGATGCGCTCAGCACCTCGCCGGCGGCAGCGCCGGCCTCCGCGGACGCGGTGGAGACCCCGACGATGTTGCTGGAAACCTCTGACGTGCCGCCGGCGGCATGCTGAATATTGCGGGCGATCTCACGCGTCGCCGCACCCTGCTCCTCGACCGCCGTGGCGATCGCGGCGGTCACCTCGTTGATCTCCGAGATCGTCGTGGAGATGTTCCTGATGGCGCCGACCGCCGAGGCCGTCACCGTCTGCATGCTGGCGATCTGCTGGCGGATTTCGTCGGTCGCCTTCGCGGTCTGGTTGGCGAGGCTCTTCACCTCGGAGGCGACTACGGCAAATCCGCGGCCGGCCTCGCCGGCGCGGGCGGCCTCGATAGTGGCGTTGAGCGCGAGCAGATTGGTCTGCGAGGCGATGTTCTGAATGAGGTCGACCACGACGCTGATGCGGCCGGCGTTGTCGGCGAGCCCCTGCATGGTGGCGTCGGTGGTGCCGGCATTATCGACCGCCTTGCGGGCGATTTGCGCCGAAGTCACCACCTGGCGGCCGATCTCGGAGATCGATGACGACAGTTCCTCGGTGCCCGCGGACACCGTCTGCACGTTGACCGAAGTTTCCTCGGCGGCGGAGGCCACCGCGCTCACCAGCGCGCTGGATTGATCTGATGTCACCGACATGGCCTGCGCCGTGGTCTGCATCGAATTGGCCGAATTCTGCAGGGTGTCGAGCGCGGTGCGGACGGTGGCCTCGAATTCGACGATCCGGGCCTCCATCCGCGAGGCACGCTCGGCCTTGGCGATGCGGTCCTTGTCCTGATCGGCACTCAGCGCGCGGGCCTCGATCATGCTCTCGCGGAACACCTGCAGCGAATCGGCCATCGCTCCGATCTCGTCGTGCTGGCTCGAGCGATAAATTTCGGTCGCGAGATCGCCGCTCGACAGCACCTGCATCGAGCGCTGCAAATTGCCGATCCGCCGCAGGATGTTGCGGCCGACATAAAGCCATACGAACAGCACGGATCCGATCAGGGTCGCCGCCCCCAGCGCCTGCATGACGATGGTCGCCAGCGAAATTTCCTTGCGGGCCTGCCCGGTCGATGCGTCGGTTTCGCTTCGCACGCCCTCGACGAGCTGCTGCACGCTGATGCCGAGGCCGACATTGAGCTTGCGGCTTTCTTCGAGAACGGCCTGGCCGTAATCGGCGGCGTCGAGTTCCTTCTGGCGGATATTGAAGACCCCGGTCTTGCCTTCGCTCAGCCCCATCACGCCCATGGCCGCGGTGCGCAGCGCAGTGGTCGAAGAGCCGTTGGGCAGCAGGTCGAGATTCTTCTTGACGCGCTGCTGCGCGGTGCGGAATTCTTTCTCGATGGTCTCCAGCGCGTCGCTAGAGTCGGACGACAGCGCCGATATCAGGTTGAACGCCATGAGATTGCCGCCGGCGACGATGTCGCCGAGCTGCTCGACGACCTGCTCCGCCTTGGTCGCTTCGTCCTGGGAAAAGTCGGGGGCGCCGAAAATGCCGTTGAGCTGGGTCTGCGCGCCGACCATCGCCGGACCGGCAGCCTTTACGAAGGCGGTCTGGGCCGCGCGTACGGCGACGTAGAGCTTGTCATGCTGGACGCCGGTCTCGAGGCGCTCGCGCGCCGCGTTGCCGAGGCTCTGGATCATTTCGTCGATGTTCTTCACGGTCTCGGCGAGGTTTGCCACCACCGTCTTGTCGGCGCCGAGCGCGGTGATCTCGCCGAGCTTGGCCAGCGTGACCGCCTGGGTTTCCTTCATCTTCCTGGCGCGGTCTTTCAGGATCTCCTCGCTCTGCGAGGCCAGCAGTGCCGGTCCCTGGCTGGCGAGGCTTGCGCTCTGCTCGGAGAGCTGCAGGCTGGCCGCGAGGCGGGGGATGTCCCGGCCGCTCAGCTCGACCATCGCCCCGCCGAGATGTCCGAGCAGCATGCCGGCGCCGACGCTGATGACGATGGCCATGCCCGCGATCACTGCGAAGGCGGCAAACAGGCTGCCCCTCACTCCCCAACGCGGACGCAGGCGACCCAGCAGTCCGCCGAGCCTGGTCGTGACGAGCCTACCGATCTTGAATTGCAACGCCATGCCGTCCCCGCCCACATCTTCTGGATGAATCTTCCGGAACAGTATCTCGTTACCGGGTTAACAAAATTACGGGATTTGACCTGCCGCCCAAAATTTGTGGGCCGACAACAAAAGGCGCGGCTGGCGCCTATTCCGCGATCCGGTATTTCCGCGAGATCGGTCGGCAGCGCTCAGTACCTTGCCGCGGTCGAACCCAGGTTGAAGCGATAGTTCAGGCCGGCCTTCAGGCTGTGCTCATCGTTGCTGAATGTGCCGAACGGGACCAGCGCGGCCGGCGCGACGAAGCGGCTCTTGCCGAAATCGTAATACTGATACTCGGCCTTGGCCGACCAGTTCGGCGTGAACAGATACTCGATGCCGCCGCCGACGGTGTAACCGTCGCGATGATCGCGATTGAGCGTGAAAGCGACCGGAGCGCCGCCGAATGTCAGCGTTTCGTCATGGCTGGAATAGGCATAGCCGCCCTTGGCGTAGAACAGCGCCGGACCCCAGGAGTAGCCGAGGCGGCCGGTGACGGAGCCGAGCCCGCGCTGGTTGTTGCTGTAGACGAAGCCGGCGGGGAAGATCGAACCGATCTTGTTGCTGCTGAGCCAGGAATACTGGCCTTCGATGCCGACGACGAAATTGCCCGCGAACTGAAAGTCAGCGCCGACCTGAACGCCGCCAAGGAACCTGGCGTCATAATTGCTCAGCGCGAGTCCGCCGAAATTGGTGCTGCCGCTGAAGGCGCCGCCGGCGTGACCGCCGAGGTAGAAGCCGGTCCATTGGTAGATCGGCGCTGCATAGGCCGGCGCCCGGCCATATGGGCGAGCCCCGAGATCGGCCGCGACGGCCGGCACGCTCGCGCCGAGAACGATAAGGACGGCGATACCGTGCAAGATACCTGGCAAGATACTTGGCATGAGCTTCATGATGCAGTCTCCGACGAATTCTGGCGGGCGGCGCTGTCCGTGCCTTCCATGCCGCGGAGTTAGACGGCATTTTAATAAAATGCCGTGACCAGATCGCCCAGGCGGAGCCTGCCGGGAGCCAACCGTTCGCCTTGCTTAATGAAGCCCTAACGAAAAAAGGCCGGCATGAAGCCGGCCTTTCGTCGATGCCGCGTGAGACTGCAGATCAGTAGCGTGCAGCAACCGGGGCGCCGCCCATGTTGAAGCGGTAGTTGATGCCGGCCTTGACGGTGTGCTCGTCATGCCGGGTGCTGCCGAACTGGGTCAGCACAGCGGGCGTCACGAAGTTGGTCTTGCCGAAGTCGTAGTACTGATACTCGACCTTGCCCGACCAGTTCTGCGCGAACATGTATTCCAGACCGGCGCCGACGGTGTAACCGTCATGATGGCTGCTGTTGGTCGAGAACGCCTGCGGCACGCCGCCGAACGTCAAAGACTGATTGTAGTCGGAATAGGCGTAGCCGCCCTTGACGTAAAGCAGAGCCGGACCCCAGGTGTAGCCGAGACGGCCGGTCACCGAGCCGAGGCCACGCTGGTTGTGGGTGTAGGTGTAACCCGCGCCAGCGCCGGAGAACGCAACGCCGCTGTTGTTGCTGCCGAGCCAGGAGTACTGGCCTTCGATACCGAGCACCCAGTTCGGGGCGAACTGGTAGTCGGCGCCGCCCTGCAAACCGCCGAGGAAGCGGCCGTCGCTGTCGTTGTTGGTGGTGCCGAGGAACCCGTTGTTGCCGCCGAAGGCGCCGCCGACGTGACCGCCGATGTAGAAGCCGGTCCAGTTGTAGATCGGCGCGTACGCCGCGGGCGCTGCCTTGGTGTAGGGACGGGCTGCCATATCGGCTGCAAGTGCGGGCACGGTCGCGCCGAGAGCGATGAGGGCCACAGTACCGAGGAGGAAGTTCTTCATTAGTTGTAGTCTCCAGGAGTCATTTTAATTTTCAGATGAGCTGCGTTAGCGGCGTCGTCCATGGCGCGCACTTAGACAGCTTCCGCGCAGAATGCTGTCACCCATCGGTCACACCGACGATGTTCCGTTCGATTCGAATAACATCGATTTCTAGGTGCTTAATTAAAACTTAATGAACTCTAAATGAGGCCATAATCGCCGCTTGTTTTCGCTTCCTGCCTTGTTCATTGCGTCTTTCAGCGATCAAATATTCCACCAACGGCATCTCGCGCGAACGAAGATTACGCATTCGATGGCGTGTCTTCCGATCAGCTCGCAAAGCGCTTGCCCGACGATTTCGAGTCGGTGGTCACTTCGCCGTGATCGATGTCTACGAGCCATCGACGTGCGAATCATCGATGGGATTTGCTGAAGAGAGAAATCGCGTGACGCGAATCAGCAGCGCAATGCGCGTGACCATCTCAGCCAAGGCGGCGACGGACCTCGTCGCGCATCTGTTCGCGGAAGGCTTCCCGGCGCGCGGGTCTTTCCGTCTCGGGGACAGTGTGCCGGTCGAAGATGTTGAAATTGTCGAGGATCGGATGACGATCGCTGGCCATCGCCAGGACGCGGAGCTGTTCGGCAATCTGTTTGCTGGGACCGGTGACTTCCCACTTGCGTATCGTGTTGGCGCCGGTGTCCTCGGCGAGACCGCAAAGCTTCGCCATGTCCGCCGCCGACAGCGGCCTGCCGATGGCGTCAGCGATATCCTGGCGAAGCCGTTTCAGGTCATGGCCGGTCATGGTCGCGAATCAGTGGTCGGGTGCTGCATTTGCATGACCTGATCCACCGGCATCGTGGCATGATTGAGGTTCGACATGTTCCGGACCGGTCTTCCCGGTAGCGGCCCGCCACAAGATCAGAAATTCCTTCAGCGAGGGATCCGGTAACCGAGCGACCAATATCCCCTCAACGACCGCTCCTGATGAAGCCGAAGTCCCCATTGTTCGTCCCTGACAAGAGGAAAGAAGCGAATGCGTGTGTCGCTCATCCATTGGATGACGGTCGAGGAGGAACTGTCGGAGTGTGTTGCTTCATAGGTGCCAGAGGTTCTCACATCGACGGTGACGTGGAAGCTCTCCTTCTCCCGATCGGCGATGTTTTTTTCCGCAACTTCCGAGACTTCTTCGTCGATGTCGTCCGAACGACGCGGCCAATCGAGATTCAGGATGAGTCCGCCCCAAGATAGCTGGATGGGGAGCGGTTCAGGGACAGCCGCCGCATGATCCGCGCTTGAAGATCAGTAAGGGCCATTACGCGCGCTCCACATGGGAAAGGAGTTCGTGTCCAAGCGCGAAAGCCCGGGCGTCGCCCCTCTCGATCATCGCCTTTGCCACCACGCGCGCGCGAGCCCGAAGATTGGGTAGGCGATCAAGATCGACATTGTCCAGAATGCGGACCCTGTATAGCGCCAGCGCTTGATCGAACGCCGCCTGCAGATCCTTGGCGTTTCGATGATCGGCTCTCAGACGTTCAGCCAGACGAAGCACATCGTCCCGTGCGGACGAAGGTACCAGAACCTCCACTCTCACAAGATCCGCGGTACCCCCGGAACGACGGTATTTCTCAATGCGTTTTCGGGCGGACATGACATTTCCTGTTTGAATTCAATATATTGTCCGTATCCCGGATACGCAGCGACAAGATGGAATTAACCACCCCAATGGATAAGGGGAGTTGTGGATGTGGGAGAGCCCCGTATCGATACCAACAACTGCAACAAGCTGCGTTAGGCGCATGCCCCGCCCGCGCGGCTGGCGATGATGAGAAGGCTTGATTTCGCAGGAAGAACTGGTGCTGCCAGACAGGATTGAACTGTCGACCTCTCCATTACCAATGGAGTGCTCTACCACTGAGCTACGGCAGCATGCTCCGGACACGAGAATCGGCCCAAAAGGACCCCAACAGAGCGGGCCGATCCTTGCCACAAGCCCCCCGCCTGCGCAAGCGCGGGAGAGGCCTGACAGGTCCTCAAAACGGCGCTGGATCGCCGTGGCGAACTCAACTGGCCGATTGCGGGCCGATTTGGTTCCCGTTTCCTCCCAAGGTGCTGCGGACCGGGGTCCAATCTATCATTGCATGGGGTTGTTTTCGCGATTTTTGCCCAGGCCCCCGAATGCCCCCATGGTGGCAGGCAAGGAGCACAAAGTTGCCGCCGCCGCGGTCATAGGTCTATTGCTCGTGCGTACGCTCCCCGGTCCCGCAGGTTGACGATGACGGATGACAAGGACAGAGGCAAAGGCCGGCCCGCCGGCAATTCGCGGCAGGACCGGCTGAAACTGGCGCTGCGGGAAAATCTCAAGCGGCGAAAGTCGCAGGCGAGGGGACGCAGCGATGCGCACGCCGCACCTCGCGATGACGCCGGCGCCTCCCTACATGACGAACTCGATAAGAAACCGGGCGACTAGCTGCTTGCGGCGGCCCGGAGGAAATGATTGACCGCGGGCGCTGTGGCCCCGGACATGCTTGAAAGCTTACAAGGGTTTTCCGCACGGAATGCCGAGGGCGCGTTGCGCGAATGCCTGATCGATCCCCATGTAACCAGCGTGCTCTCGGTCGGGCGCAGCCCGGCCGGCCAGCAACACCCAAAACTCCGCGAAATCGTTCACTGCGATTTCAGGGATTTCACGGCGATCGAATTCGACCTGTCAGGATATGACGCCTGTTCTTCTCTGGCACCTGATACGGCGCAAACCCATCAAATAGCCGCAAATTTCAAAGCTTTTGCCATCCGGGTGCCCTTCGCCCTATAGTTTATGCATAGCAAAAAGCGGGATTTGGCATGGATCGCATTCGCATCGTCGGCGGCAGCAAGCTCAATGGCACGATTCCGATCTCGGGCGCCAAGAATGCCGCACTGCCATTGATGATCGCGGGGCTCTTGAGCGAGGAAACGCTGATCCTCGACAACGTGCCGCGGCTGGCCGACGTCGTCAATTTGCAGCGCATTCTTTCCAATCACGGCGTCGATATCATGTCGGCCGGCAAGCGGCCCGGCGATCACGAATATCAGGGCCAGACTCTGCATATCTCGGCGGCGAGCATCATCGACACCACCGCGCCCTACGAACTGGTGTCGAAAATGCGCGCCAGTTTCTGGGTGATCGCGCCGCTGTTGGCACGGATGCACGAGGCCAGGGTGTCGCTGCCGGGCGGCTGCGCCATCGGCACAAGGCCGGTCGATCTCCTGATCATGGCGCTGGAGAAACTCGGCGCCGTCATCACCATCGACGGCGGCTATGTGATCGCCAAGGCGCCGGGGGGCCTGAAGGGTGCGGCGATCGACTTTCCCAAGGTCACCGTGAGCGGCACCCATGTCGCACTGATGGCGGCGACCCTGGCCAAAGGCACCACCGTGATCACCAATGCCGCCTGCGAGCCGGAAATCCTTGATGTCGCCGACTGCCTCAACAAGATGGGCGCGCGCGTTTCCGGCGCCGGCACGCCGCGCATCGTGATCGAGGGCGTGGCAAAGCTGCACGGCGCGCGGCACACCGTGCTGCCCGATCGAATCGAGACCGGCACCTATGCCATGGCGGTGACCATGACCGGCGGCGATGTGCTGCTGGCCGGCGCGCGGCCGGAATTGCTGCAATCGGCGCTCGACGTGCTGACCCGGGCCGGCGCTGACATCACAGCCGACAACAAGGGCATCCGGGTGGCCCGCAACGGGGCCGGCCTCAATCCGGTGACGGTAACGACTGCGCCGTTTCCGGGCTTTCCCACTGACCTGCAGGCGCAATTGATGGCGCTGATGGCCTGTGCCGGCGGCGCCTCGCATATCACCGAGACGATTTTCGAGAACCGCTTCATGCATGTGCAGGAGCTGGCGCGGTTCGGCGCGCGGATCAGCCTCGACGGCGAAACCGCCACCATCGACGGCATCGCCAGGCTGCGCGGCGCGCCTGTGATGGCCACCGATTTGCGTGCCTCGGTGTCGCTTGTGATCGCCGGGCTCGCCGCCGAGGGCGAGACCATGGTCAACCGGGTCTATCATCTCGACCGCGGTTTCGAGCGGCTTGAGGACAAATTGTCGGCCTGCGGCGCCACCATCGAACGTATCAGCGGGTAATGGTGACGACTCAGCTTAAATTGATTGCGCTCGACGCCGACGATCTCGCGGTGATCTCGGCGCATGTCCAGGACGCAAGGGTGCAGACCTCCGATATCGTCTGGCGGCAGGACGAAAAGCGGCTGGTGGTCGGCATGCTCCGGCTGGACTGGGAACAGACGCTGGCGGGGGAGACCGCGCCGCGCCGCCTGTTCGCGGCGCTGCGGTTCGACCGGGTGCTGTCGTGCAAGTCGCGCAATATCGATCTGGACGCGCCGCAAGCGGCTCTCGAACTCGTGGGAATCGAATTTCATCCCGGTGAAGCCCCCGGCGGCAGCGCGCTGCTGCTGTTCGCCCAGGGCGGGGCGCTGCGGCTCGACGTCGAGTGCCTCGAATGCGAGCTGACCGACCTCGGCGGCGACGATCTCGCTGGCGAACTCGACTAAGACGCGGAATCGGGGCTGGGGGCGTGAGAAGTCTGTCATTCCCGGGCGAGAGCGAAGCGAGCGAACCCGGAATCTGGGGATTCCGGGTCTGGTGCTGGCGCACCATCCCGGAATGACGGACAACCACCTCATCATCCGGGCTAAGGGTTGACGGCGGTTTGTCGCCGCGCCATTGAGCAGTAGTCCCTGGAAAGCCGCCATGCCCGTTCGTCTCGACCACAGCAGCGCCGATTTTGCCCGCCAATTCCAGGGTTTTCTCGGCGCCAAGCGCGAGGTATCGGCCGATATCGAGGCGGCGACCCGCGCCATTGTCGATGATGTGGCCGCGCGCGGCGACGCCGCGCTGATCGAGGCGACGCGCAAGTTCGACCGGCTCGAGCTAGATGCCGACGGCCTCCGGGTGACCTCAGGCGAAATCGACGCCGCGGTGAAGGCCTGCGATGCCAGAACGCTCGACGCGCTGGCTTTCGCCCGCGACCGCATCGAGGTGTTTCATGCGCGGCAATTGCCCAAGGACGAGCGCTTTACCGACGCGCTCGGTGTTGAACTCGGCTGGCGCTGGAGCGCGATCGACGCGGTCGGACTCTACGTGCCGGGCGGCACCGCGGCCTATCCGTCCTCGGTGCTGATGAATGCGGTGCCGGCACGCGTCGCCGGCGTGCCGCGCGTGGTGATGGTGGTGCCGTCGCCGGACGGCAAGCTCAACCCGCTGGTGCTGGCGGCCGCCCATCTCGGCGGCGTCTCCGAAATCTACCGCGTTGGCGGCGCGCAGGCGGTGGCGGCGCTGGCCTATGGCACCGCCACCATCGCGCCGGTGGCGAAGATCGTCGGGCCCGGCAACGCCTATGTCGCCGCCGCCAAGCGGCAGGTGTTCGGCAAGGTCGGCATCGACATGATCGCCGGCCCCTCGGAAGTGCTTGTCATCGCCGACGACACCGGCAATGCCGGCTGGATCGCGGCCGATCTGCTGGCGCAGGCCGAGCACGACGTCAACGCGCAGTCGATCCTGATCACCGACAGCGCGCGGCTGGCCGGCGAAGTCGAACAGGCCGTGCAATCGCAGCTCGCCACGCTGCCGCGGGGCGATATCGCGCGGGCCTCGTGGGATGCGTACGGCGCCATCATCCTGGTGAAAAACCTGGGTGAGGCCGTGCCGCTGGCCAATGCCATCGCCGCCGAGCATCTGGAGATCATGACGGCCGATCCGGAGGCGCTGTCGGCGCAAATCCGCAATGCCGGCGCGATCTTCCTCGGTCCCCACACCCCGGAGGCGATCGGCGACTATGTCGGTGGCTCCAACCACGTGCTGCCGACCGCGCGCTCGGCGCGGTTCTCCTCCGGCCTCGGCGTACTTGACTTCATGAAGCGAACGTCGATCCTGAAATGCGGACCGGACCAGTTGCGCTCACTGGGACCGGCGGCGATGACGCTGGGCAAGGCCGAGGGCCTCGATGCCCATGCGCGCTCAGTGGGAATGCGCCTCAACCTGTCATGACCAGACCCCTGCCAGACGAGGATTTCAACAATCGCATCGTGGCGGTCACGCTCGACGAGGAATCGATCGGGCGCTCCGGCCCCGATATCGAGCATGAGCGGGCGATCGCGATCTACGATTTGGTCGAGAAGAACCTGTTCGCGCCCGAAGGCGCCGACAACGGGCCGTTCACGCTGCACATCGGCATCACCGGCAGCCGGCTGATGTTCGACATCCGCCGCGAGGACGGCGCGCCCGTGGTGGCGCATCTGTTGTCGCTGACGCCGTTCCGGCGGATCGTGAAGGACTATTTCATGATCTGCGACAGCTATTACCAGGCAATCCGCACCGCCACGCCGGACAAGATCGAGGCCATCGACATGGGTCGCCGCGGCATTCACGACGAGGGCTCGCGCACCCTGCAGGAGCGGCTGAAGGGCAAGGTGCGGCTCGATTTCGAGACCGCCCGCCGGCTGTTCACGCTGATCACCGTTCTGCACTGGAAGGGTTAGTCTCCAATGGAGACGCCGCCGCGCGTACGCACCCCGCAGGCCGTGCTGTTTGCCTGCGGCCTCAACAGCGTGCGTTCGCCGATGGCCGCAAGCCTGCTGCAGCAGATGTTCCCGCAGGCGCTCTACGTCAAATCCGCCGGCGTCCGCAAGGGCGAGCTCGATCCGTTCGCGGTCGCCGCGATGGCGGAGCTGGGCCACGACATATCCCAACACAAGCCGACCACGTTCGAGGAACTCGACGACTGGGAGGGGCTGAATTTCGATCTCATCGTCACGCTGTCGCCGGAGGCGCATCACAAGGCGCTGGAACTGACCCGGACCATGGCGGTCGACGTCGAATACTGGCCGACCCACGATCCCACCGGCGCCGACGGCAATCGCGAGCAGAAGCTGCAGGCCTATCGCGAGGTCTGCGACTCCCTGTCGATGCGCATCCGCAAGCGGTTTTCCAGGGTGGGGGCCGCGAATGGGTGATCATCGTCATTCCCGGGCGATGCA
>NZ_JAUYAN010000035.1 GCF_030693485.1 Bradyrhizobium sp.
CACTGGCGGCCGCCGTCACCACGGTGGCGGTGCATGTGCTGTCGCAGCGCAAGCTCGCCTGGGGCATCCTGGCCGAGCCGGTCGATGTCGACGTCACCGCCTCCCGGCTGGCCAGCCGACGCGAGATCGCCGGCGAGATCGCCGCGCGAATCGACGCCGCGGTTCGCGCCGGGCATCTGCCGGCGCAAGACACGGCATTGGCCGCCTCGGCGCTGCTTGGCGCCCTGCATGAATCGCTGGTCGGGCCGTTGGCACCCGACAACATGGAAGACGCCGCCAAGCTGCGCGATGCCGTTCAGACCGTGACGCTGCTGGCGCTGCGCGCCGTCGGCGTGATGGACGCCCGCGCCCGCGGCCTCGTGGTGCAGGCGGTGCTGCCGGGCAAGACGCTGGTCGGCGCGTAGAGCTTCCGCCACGCGGCGATAGGTCCCGCGGACCCAGCGACGACTCTGCCGTGCTCTCCTGGTGCGGGCCGGATCTAGGGTGCGTCGAACCAGTTCTTCCATTGCGGCACGGCGCGCGCGAAGGTGCCGCGGTGGCTGGTCTGCCCGGTCGAAATCGCTTCGACCTGCGGGTTGCCGTTTCCGATCGCCTGTTGATAGGTCATCGCCAGTTGGCCCAGGCCGATGCTGATGGCCTCGTCGGCCTCGCCGTAATAATTCCGGACCGGCGACTTGATGAGCCAGCGGTAGGCCTCGGTCTGCGCCACGAGTCGGCCATAGGCTGACGCCGCGAAGAACTGCGGATCGAAATATTCGGTCCGTATCAGCTTGCGAAGGTCGGTCGGGACGTCGGCGGCCTCGAAAGGCTGCCGCTCATACGCCTTGCGCGAGACGTCGTAATAGGCGTCATTGAGGAGCGAACGCGCCAGTCCCGGCACACCGTAATAGTGCTCGAAGGCGAACGACGACAGGATGAACAGGGTGGGTACCCAGGCCGCATCGTTCTTCCTCGGGAAATTGAGAAGGCCGTTCAGCGCGACGAAAACGTCGACGGGCGCGCTCGCCGTGGCCGCCGCCTGCACGGTCACGCCGGCGCTTTCGAGCTTCTGCAGGAATGCCATCGTGACGAACCCGCCCTGTGACCAACCGGCGAGGAAGAGTTTGGTACTGTCCAGTCTCAAATGGCCCAGCACGGCCCGGCTTGCGGTCAGGAGGTCATAGCTCGCCTGTTGGTGACTCGCCTTCACCATGTAGCCTTCGGGCTCGTCAGACAGGCCAAGGCCGAAATAATCGGCGCCGATCAGGAGATATCCCTGTCCCGCGAACTGCGCGATCATCAGTTGGGTTTCCGGCGATTGCTCTGCAAAGGACGGGACCTGCTGCTTTCCGTACACGGTCCCGTGCTGGTAGGAGACCATCGGGAAGGTCGTGTCCCTGGTGTCGGGAACGGCGAGGAGTCCAGTGGCGAGGGTCGGCTTGTTGCCGCGCTCCGGGATCTCCGAAGAATAGGTGACGCGGTAGAGCCGGACTGCATTGCGGGCCGGCGTGTAGGTCACCGGGATGCCGGAGAATTTCGGCGTATCGGTCTGGAGAATCTGGTTCAGGCGACCGATATCCCAGCGCTCCAGGAATTCGTAGGTCACCCCGGATGCGATCTTTATCGGGCCCTTGTCCTGCGCCCGCGAACTCGTGGAAATCAAAGTGATCGCAAATAGCAGTGCGAAGCCAGAGTTGCGAATGACGGACCGCATCATGTTCTCCAGGGCAAACCGGCTTTGCTGCCGGGGTGGCGACGGGAATCGCCCATGCAGGCTTCTGGGTATCGGCGGCGGGTAAAGATTGGGTGTGGCGTCCCTCACATATCCGCGTCGCCGTCCGGGCCGACCGATGCGATGCGCAGCATGTTGGTGGTGCCCGGCGCGCCCAGCGGTACGCCGGCCACGATGATGACGCGCTGGCCGGCTCTCGCAAATCCATCCCTGAAGGCGATGCTGCCGGCGCGGCTGACCATGTCGTCGAGATCCTGCGCGTCTTCGGCGACCACGCAATGCACGCCCCACACCAGCGACAGCTTGCGCCCGGTCGCCAGATTCGGCGTGATCGCGACCACCGGCGGCTTCGGCCGCTCGCGCGCGACCCGCAGCGCGGTCGAGCCCGAACTGGTCCAGCAGATGATCGCGGACAGGTCGAGCGTTTCGGCGATCTGCCGCGCGGCGTCGGCGATGGCGTCGCCGACGGTCGGCCCCGGCTCGGCGCGCTGCGCATTGAGCACGCCGCGATAGGTCGGGTCGCGCTCCACTTCCTCGCCGATCCGGTTCATGGTCGAGACCGCCTCGACCGGAAACTTGCCGGCCGCCGATTCTGCCGACAGCATGATGGCGTCGGCGCCTTCGTAGACGGCGGTGGCGACGTCGGAGACCTCGGCGCGGGTCGGCACCGGGCTCTGGATCATCGATTCCAGCATTTGCGTCGCGACCACCACTGGCTTGCCGGCGCGCCGCGCCATCCGGGTCATCTGTTTCTGCAGGCTCGGCACCCGTTCCAGCGGCAGTTCGACGCCGAGATCGCCGCGCGCTACCATCAGCGCGTCGGAAGCCTCGATGATCTCAGGCAGCCGGTCGATCGCCTGCGGTTTTTCGATCTTGGCCATCACGGCGGCGCGGCCGCGGATCATTTTCTTGGCCTCGAGGACGTCCTCGGCGCGCTGCACAAAGGACAGCGCGACCCAGTCGATTCCGGTGACCAGCGCGGCGTCGAGGTCGGCGCGATCCTTCGGCGTCATCGCCGAGACCGGCAGGTCGGTGTCGGGCAGGCTGACGCCCTTGCGGTCCGACATCCTGCCGCCGATCACGACACGGGTAACGGCACGCTCCGGCGAACTCTCTTCCGCGATCAGCCGCACCTTGCCGTCGTCGAGCAGCAGCGCATGGCCCGGCCGAAGTGCGGCCAGAATTTCCGGATGCGGAAGGTGGACGCGGGTGTTGTCGCCGGGAGCCTTGTTCGAATCCAGCACGAAGCTTTCGCCGTTCTTGAGCTGGATCGAGCCCTCGACGAAGGATCCGAGCCGGAGTTTCGGACCCTGAAGATCGACCAGGATGCCGATCGGGCGGCCGTAACTGCTCTCGACATTGCGAATGGTCTTGACCAGTTCGCGCATGGTGTCGTGCGAGGTATGGCTCATATTGATGCGGAACAGGTCGGCGCCGGCCTCGAACAGCTTGCGGATCATCGCGCTGTCGGAAGAGGCGGGGCCAAGCGTTGCCAGGATCTTGATGCGGCGAAGGCGTCTCATTGTTTGCTTCCGGGCGCTGGCGGCAATCCAGACCCGCCCGGCATCCCCGGAAGGCCTCCGGGTCCGCCCGGCGCATTCGGCATCCCGGGCAGGCGCTGCGAAGGGGTTTCGTTGGATTCGGTCAGCTGCACGGTCCAGGCGCGCTGCTCGCCGGTATCGACCTCGAAGAAACCGGTGCGGTCAAACCCGCGCGCCAGGCAATTCTCGGTGCCCTTGATGGTGAATTCCTTGTCGCGCGAACACATGAATGCCTGTCCCGACCATTCGCCGCCCCGGTCGTAATCCAGTGCGTAGAGATAATAGAATCGCGCGACGAGCGTGCCACGCAGCAGGGTTTCGCAGCTTCGCGACGATACGTTCCACCAGCCCTCGGTGGTCCAGCCCTCGGCATCCTTGTAGCCGAGCGCAATGCCGACCCGGCTCGATGTATTGTTGCAGAGACGGAAGTCCGCCGCGGCTGAACCGTTCCACAGGCATGTCACCGCAAGCGCCAGCGCCGGGAACAAACCGGCGGTCAGGCGAGCGCGAATGGAATGGCGACGGTGGGAATCGCTTGCGATCATTTAATGAAGCTATATCAGGTCCTTGATGATTTCGCGTAGGCCATCGGCGGCTGTCAACGCCGCAACCGCCTTTTAGGCCCAAAGGCAGTAAAATTCCGCCTCAAGCTCCCTGTTTGCGCTGCGATATGGCAAAATCTGTGACAACTCCCACCTAATAACGAAGATCACCCCGGGGAAGGGAATACGGCCATGGCAATCGACGACAAAACCAGAACGGAACTCGAAGCGGCGGCCTTTCGGCGCCTTGTCGAGCATCTGCGTTCGCGTACCGACGTCCAGAACATCGACCTGATGAACCTGGCGGGGTTCTGCCGCAACTGCCTGTCCAACTGGCTCAAGGAAGAGGCCGACGCCAAGGGCGCTGCCATGACCAGGGACGAGAGCCGCGAGGCGGTCTACGGCATGCCCTACGAAACCTGGAAGTCAACCTATCAGGGCGCCGCCACCCCCGAGCAGCTCGAGGCGATGAAAAAGAGCCATAGCGGGCATTGAGTCTCGCCACTCCCACCTCATCCCGAGGAGCCGCGCCATCTGGCGCGGCATTTCGAAGGATGGCCGCGAGTCCGCGTGTTGCATCCATCCTTCGGGACGCGCGCCCAACAGGGCGCGCTCCTCAGAACGGGATCTTTATTCCCTGTGGGCGCGCTGTGGATGAGCGCGATGTTGCCTTGACGCAAGGCACCGCACTCATGAGGGTCATTCCGGAATGCGGTGCGTGGAAAGCGTGCGGCGCTCTGCTCACAGCTCAACATCAGTTCATTCAGGAGTACCCGATGGCCACCTCAGCCGCTGCCGTCCAGGACGAGCCCGCGACGAAATTCGCGAAAGACCAGCTCAAGGCCATCATCGAGCGCATCGAACGGCTTGAAGAAGAAAAGAAGACCATCGCCGACGATATCCGCGACGTCTACGCGGAAGCCAAGGGCAACGGCTTCGATGTCAAGGCGCTGCGCACCATCGTGCGCATGCGCAAGCAGGACGCCAATGAGCGGGCGGAAGAAGAAACCATCCTGGAAACCTACATGCAGGCGCTGGGAATGCTGTGAGGATGACGGTGTCATACGCGGGCTTGATCCGCGTATCCATCAATCCTCAAAAGGATTCCTGCGAGGTGGATGGGGTGCCGCGCCATTCGGTGCGAAGACGCGCTTCGCGCTTTAGCCCGGCAATGACGATCCGGCTCAGCGCAGCGCGGCGGTCCGCACCACGAAGGATTGCGTCGCCAGCCTGGCGGTGGCCGATCCGGTAAAGCGCTCGCAGATCAGTCCCAGCTGCGGATCTTCCGAGAAGCCCATCGCGACGATGGCCTGCGGCTTGACGAAATGGGCGCGCATCACGGTCAAGTCGGAATCGCCGAGCACCGTCGCCGACATCGAGGTCGTGGCACTCGGCGCCAGGATCATGACGCGCATCCAGGCATCGTTACCCCTGGAAGCGGTCATTCGCGTCGCGGTCGTAACTACGCTCGGCTGGCCCTGCTGTCCCTTGGCGACCACCGTATCGATCGTCGGGGCGACCAGCGGGTTGCGGGCTGGGCGGGCGCTGCGGGGGATCGGCGCGCTGGCAGCGACGATATTGGCGCGATCGACCGGCGAGGAGGCGGCCGGCGCGTAGGCCAGCGCCCTGTTGAACACTTCGGTGACGCTGGCGGTCGCTTGCGGATTGGCTGAATTGACGGCGTTGCGGGCGCTGATGGCTGCGATCTGCGCCGGAGTGGCCTGTTTCGGCGCCGCATCCCAGAAGCCGCGGGCATTGATGATGTCGGCCGGCGTTTGCGGTCTTGCTTCGCCCTTGTCAGCCGATGCGGCCTGCTTCGGTTTCGCGGGCTGCGCGATCTGGGCGTCGGCCGACGCCAGCTGGAACGTCGAACCAACGGGCTTTGCGCGCGGCATCGGAACCGGGTCGGCGGGTTTGGCGGGGGCGGCTGCGGCCATCACGTTGGCCGGGGAGGGCTTGCCACGGACGGCGGGAGCGCTGGCACCCTCGTCTTCCTCGTCGTTCGACTTGCTGCTTCCGAACAGGCTGGCGAACAGGCCTGGCTTGCCCTTGCTGGAAACCTCCTGGCCGGATCCGCGTTTTTCGATGTCGGCAAGGGCCAGTTCGTAACCCTTGAGCGGTTTGCCGTCGGTCGGAAGATGCACGGTGCGGCCGTCGGGGAATACCCGGGCCAGTTGGTCGTGGTTCATGCGCGGCCAGTGCCGGACGCTGCCGGTATCGAGATGGACGAAAGGCGATCCGGAGGTCGGATAGAACCCGACGCCGCCGCGCTGCTGGCGAAGCCCGGCGTGGCGAACCCGCTCCAGCGGCACTTCCGGAATATAGAAATCGATCGCCTGCCCGAGCACATGCTGGCTGTTGCGGGCCACTCCCGAGGAGCGGCGGCGAAGCATCGAGTTGGTGGCGGGGGAGCGGTAGGACGAGATGATGTTGATGGATTTCTTGCCGTCGACTTCGCGATAGACCTCCCAGAGGATGTCGAACAGGCGACGGTCCATCGTGGTCTGATCCTGGCTGCGCCAGTCGCGAAGGAAGTGGTTGAGTTTCTTCAGCGCTTCTTCATCGTAGCGCCCGTCACGCTTGAAGGTGACGGTGAGATCTTCTTCGGAATGGGTGTGGTGGAACGAGAGGGTGCGGGTTTCGTTGAGAGCGGTCGCATCCTTTACGGAGCCGGCTCCCGCCAGGAGCAACAAGGATGCCACGCCAGCGTGACAGCCGGCCTTCGAAAGCGACAGCGAGTTGAATTGGCGTGCGAAACCAGCCAGCACGTATGAGCCCACCCAGAGGATCGAGGAACCCTTCCGCTACCCCATGTGGCGAAAGAGCGTTAACACAGTCTTAAAGCCGGGTGGGTTGATTGAGTTTTTATCCCACCCCCCAAGTCACCGGTAACCTAACCCGCTGAGTGTGGCGAAAAAGTGCCCGCTGGCTAAGTTGGGGTGGAGAATGGTTAACGTTAAAGCGATCCCGCCGGTCTGGCGAGAACGCTGATTTCGTTCAGGAATTTAGTCGAAACGTCGGAAACGGCAGGGATTAGCGGGTGATCACCCGCCGCTGCTGCTGCTGCCGGCCAACGAGGGCGGGGGGTGTCGCCGGGCCGCCGAACAGACGCTCGAAGAATGAAGGGCCGGAGCTGCCGAAGTCGCTGTTGAAGGCGACGTTGGAGGGCAACGACGAGCTGTTCGGCCGCACGTAGCTCGGATTGGCATGGGCGACGACGTTCTCCAGATCCCTGTTTCCAGAGTTCTTGAGCAGCGGCATCATCCTGGCGTCGCGGCCGTAGACGTCCTTGCGAAATTGCAACTTGCCGGCGTCGTCCACGAACGCGGTCTGATAGGTGAGGTGGACCGGGACCGGCGTCGGGAAATTGATGTTCATCTCGCTGCGGCCATACATGCTGCGGATTCTCTCCGCCGTGTATTTTTCGTTCGGCAACACGATGTTGAGCAGGGTCGCACCGTACTGATCCGGATTCTGTACCCGCATGCAGCCATGGCTGAAGGCGCGCTCTTCCTTGGCGAACAGATGCTTGTCCGGGGTGTCGTGCTGGTAGACCAGGAACTTGTTCGGGAAATTGAAGCGAATGCGGCCGAGCGCATTGGATTCGCCGGGCGGCTGCGAAATGCGGATGCTGCCGTCGCGAGCGCGTTCAAGCTTCAGGCCCATGCGTTGCAGCACGGTCGGATCCTGCTGCAGCGCCGGCAGATATTCATTGTAGATGATCGACGGCGGCACGTTCCAGGTCGGATTGACGGTGATGAACTTCATCGTCTCGGTCATCATCGGCGTGGCCTGGTTGCCCGGCTTTCCGGTCACCACCCGGGTGGTCCAAACCTGCTCGCCCTTCTGCATCACCTTGAGCGTGAAGTCGGGAACATTGAGGATCACGTAGGCATCCTTGAGCGCCGGCGCGCCGAGCTGGCGCGGCAGCCAGCGCAGGCGCTCCATGTTGACGATCACGGTATCGATCTGGCGGTCGCGCTTCGGGCTGTTGATGGCCCTGACGGTCCTGTCGTCGAGCACACCGGTCGGCTTGATGTCGACGCCTTCCTGGAACTTGCGCACCGCCGCGGCGACCTTGGCGTCGTATTTGGTATCATCGGGGTTTTCGGTGATACCGAGCTTGGCGCGCAGTTGCGGCACGCGCTGATCCTCAGGCGTGACCGCCGGCTGTTTCTTGGTGGCGGCCTTGAAGGCGAGCGGCGGGCCTTCCGCGATCTGCATCAACGGTCCTTCGCCCTGACCGCGCAGTTCGGCCAGCTTGGTCTTCAAATCCTTGTAGAGCTTGTGGGGAGGATTGTAGCCCTCAAGTGCTGCCGCCGCATCCTTGGCGGTCGTCACATTCGCAAGCACTTCGGCGGGGTCGGTCGGGTGTTCGGGATAGAGGATGTCGGACGCGACCTGCGACCAGTGCATCCGGCTACTCTGCGCCTGGCGGGCATAGTCCAGCATGCTGGCGGTCAGTTTCAGCTCGGCTTCCGCCAGCGCGTCGGGCGTTGCCGCCGCGGCGAAATCCGGCACCGGATAGTCGGCCGCGTTCAAGCCTTCCGCGGCGGCATCCTTGAGCCGCGCGATGACGCCCCTGGCGCTGGCTGTCGCCTTGCCGCTTTGCGTCCACAGCGGCGCAAATTCGCGCGCGGCATAAAACTTCTCGACCGCGGCCCGTTCGCCCTTGCGATCGAAATAGCGCGATGCCTTCGCGCCCATCAATTCACGAAGCTTGTCGGCGACGGGCTGGTCTGCCGAGGAGACGACGCTCGCGGCCTTGACCGGCTCGGGAGCCGGCGTGACGGCGGCCGCAGCTGGCGGCGGGGCGGCGGGCGCGGTGACGACATCGGCAGGTTTGGGCTCGGCTGCCTTCTCGGTGGTCGTGACTTTCGACGGATCGGGCACCGACGCGGTGGAGTCCAGCTTGAAATCGCTGGCGGTCGGGGGCGGCACATTGGCGGGTTCGGGACGCGGGATCGCGGCGTCGATCGCGAGTTCCGCCGCACTGCTACGGGCCGGACCGGCCTGCGCCAATGCTGAGGTCGCGGACACCGTGAGGAAGGTAGCCGCGACAGCCATCAGCACGCGGTCATAACCAGCACGGTTCTTCGAACGGTCTCGCATCGTCACACCCCTTGGGCGAAACTGCCCCGGCATTGGAACAGTTCTTGATAGTATCGTTTGCCTGAAGCGCCGGCCTGGTTGTCTTGAAGCAATATTCAGTCAGGTGGTTGGTTCGCTCCTGAACGCTGCTCCAGACCTTTCTCGAGTCGTTACGCCTGCACGCCACGATTCATACGCAGACGCTACCTGTGCCCCGTTGATGCAGCCAGCGCCACGCGGGGCAACTCACGAGAAACTGACTTCAAAGGATCCCCTTTGCAACGGATTGCGCGCTTTTGCCACGCTCTTTTGCCTTTGTCTGTCACCGTCAGGCAACGGTTCAAATGTTCCGTGTCAGCGGCCTTCGCGTTACGGACACCGCTTCGCCACAATCCGACTGTCGTTCAGCTTGCCTCGTCCGCGCCGCCTGATGCCGGATCGTCGGCGGCTGCGTCGTCAAGTTTGCGATAGAGCGTCGAGCGGCCGATTTTCAACCGTCGTGCCACCTCGGACATCTGGCCGCGGTAATGTGAGAGCGCAAACCGGATGATCTCGCTTTCCATCTCCTCGAGCGGTCGCATTTCGCCTGAACTTGTCAGCATCGCCAGCGTCCCGGCTGACGGCAAGGGGGCGATCGGTATTTCGCTACCGGATACCATGGTGGGCACGGTCGAATGGAAAGCAGGTCCGACGATCAGGGGTTCGGCATGCCGGTTGCGCTCGTCAGGTGCGGGTGCCGACTGCGCTGCGCTTACCGGAAAATCGGCAAGCCCGAGCTGGTCGTGGTCGCTCATGACGACGGCGCGATAGACCGCGTTTTCGAGCTGACGAATATTGCCGGGCCATTCAAGTTGGCACAGATGCGCCATCGCCTCGCCGCTGATGCCGGTGATCGGGCGGTTCTCCTCGGCGCAGAACCTCGCCAGGAAGTGCCGCAGCAGATGCGGAATGTCCTCGCGCCGCATCCGCAAGGGAGGGATCGTCAGCGGCAGCACGTGCAGGCGATAGAACAGGTCCTCGCGAAACTTGCCGTTCTTGACGTGGTCGAGCAGCTTGCGGTTGGTAGCTGAAACGATGCGGACGTCGACCTTGACGGGCTTGCGTCCGCCGACCGCCTCGACGGTGCCTTCCTGCAGCGCGCGCAGCAGCTTGACCTGCGCCGCCAGCGGCAACTCGCCGACTTCGTCGAGAAACAGCGTGCCGCCGGAGGCTTCGACGAATTTGCCCAGATGGCGTTCGGTGGCGCCGGTGAAGGCGCCCTTCTCGTGGCCGAACAGAATCGACTCCACGAGATTGTCGGGGATCGCGCCGCAATTGACGGCGACGAACGGCTTGGCCTTGCGTTCGCCGCTGCCGTGAATGGCGCGCGCGAACAATTCCTTGCCGACGCCGGACTCGCCTTCGATCAATACCGGAATGGTCGAGGCGGCGGCCTTCTGCGCAGTGCGCAGTACGGCGGCCATGGTTTCGCTGCGGGTGACGACGTCGGCAAACGTCAGCCGGCCTTCCTTGGCGTGGCGGATGCGCTGCAATTCGCCCTTCAGCGCGCTGGCGTTGAGCGCGTTGCGCAGGCTGACCTGCAGCCGCTCGACGCCGACCGGCTTGACCACGAAATCCTGGGCGCCGGCGCGCATCGCCGATACCACATTGTCGATGCCGCCATGGGCGGTCTGCACGATGACCGGGATGTTGAGGCCGGCTTCGCGGATCTTGGCGAGTACGCCCATGCCGTCGAGGCCCGGCATGACCAGATCGAGCACCACGGCATCGATGGCTTGCGCGTCGACTGCGGTCAGCGCGGCGATGGCGGCGTCGCCGCTGTCGACGACGACCGTCTCATAGCCGCATTTCTGCACCATGTTTTCGACGAGGCGGCGTGCTACCGCATCGTCATCGGCAATCAAAATGGTCGCAGTCATGGCATTCCCCGCGAGTTACTCTGTCTCGAATCGGGGCACTCTGGCCGATGCCGATTAACGCCTGCTTAAGCCTTGCCGTTGGCCCAAACCTCCAATGCACCGCGGTAGCACATGTCGCCCGCCACATAGAGGATGATCGCGAGGCCGACATAGGCGATCCAGCGATGTTTCTGCAGCAAGCTCGCGATGAAATTGGCGGCGAGGCCCATCAAGGCAATGGAAAGGGCCAAACCGAATACCAGGATATACGGATGGTCTCGGGCCGCACCCGCGACTGCCAGCACATTGTCGAGCGACATCGACACGTCGGCGAGAGTGATCTGCCAGATGGCCTGGCCGAGGGTCTTGCGATTCTGTCCGGCGACCTTGCCGTCGGCGTTGGTGTCCTCTCCCGACAACGCTTCGTCGACATCATGTGACGGTGTGCGCAACTCGCGCCACATCTTCCAGCAGACCCAGAGCAGGAGGACACCGCCGGCCAGCAGCAGCCCGATGATCTGCAGCAGTTGAACCGTGACGCTGGCGAAAGCAATCCGCAGGACGGTGGCGGCGATAATGCCGATCAGGATCGCCTTGTTGCGCTGGTCCTTGGGCAGGCCGGCGGCTGCAAGGCCGATGACGATCGCATTGTCGCCGGCCAGCACCAGATCGATCATCACGACTTGGAAAAATGCCGTCAGGGCTGCGTTGGAAAAAATCTCGGTCAAGGGAGCGCCCTCCGTTATGCGTCCAATCCGACATCGCAGTTCGCTTGAACTGCCAGAGGGGCCCGGGGCTTGGACGTGATGGTCTGGAACGACGAAAAGTCGCCCTGCTGATCAATTCAGGTTGGATAATTCATAAACATGAAACGTGCAGAACATCAAGAGCCCTTGGCGGACAAGCCACAGTGTGGTTGGCGCCGGAAGCCCGATATCCGTGAAAAAGCCCGAGGAAGATTGTCTGATGCCGCGCGGTCGGACGCAGCCGTCACAGGCCGCTCTCATCGGCCTCAAATATTACACGTTCGTCTCCCAGGTTGGAGCGGGTTCAGCCGGGTTCCAGCAGAAGGGGCCACCCAGTGGGACTTGAACCCGCGGCATTCACCAAGCATCTTTTGTTGTACGATGAGCCGGAATTGTTTCGGCTGCTTTTCGCCTGAGGCAAAGCCAAGTTTGAAAGCATTCATGACCACCAGATCTGCGATATCCCGCGCCAACGGGGCGTCCCGCAAACCCGGATCGAGCAAGGGAGCTGCGACGAGGGCGAAGCGCAAATCTTCCGGCAAACCACGATCAGCCAGGCTGCCGGAATGGAATCTGGCCGATCTCTATGCCGGGATCGACGCGCCGGAAATTACCCGCGACCTGCAAAGGATGGATGCGGAATGCGTCGCGTTCGAGACCGACTACAAGGGCAAGCTCGCGGAACGAACCGCCGGCGAGGGCGGCGGCTTGTGGCTCGCCGAGGCCGTCAGGCGCTACGAGGCGATCGACGATGTCGCCGGCCGTCTTGGTTCCTATGCCGGGCTGGTACACGCCGGAGACAGCGTCGATCCCGCGATCACGAAATTCTACGGCGACGTCTCCGAGCGGCTGACCAATGCATCGGTGCATCTGCTGTTCTTCGCGCTCGAACTCAACCGCGTCGACGATGCCGTGATCGAACGCGCGATGACTGTGCCCGAACTGGCGCATTATCGCCCCTGGCTCGAGGATCTGCGCAAGGACAGACCGTATCAGCTGGAGGATCGCGTCGAGCAGCTTTTTCATGAAAAATCCCAGAGCAGTTATGCCGCCTGGAACCGGCTGTTCGATCAGACCATCTCCGGCCTGCGCTTCAAGGTCGCCGGCAAGGACCTCGCGATCGAGCCGACGCTGAACCTGCTGCAGGACCGCGCGGGCGAAAAGCGCAAGGCGGCGGGGCAGGCGCTGGCGAAAACCTTCAAGGCCAATGAGCGGACCTTCGCGCTGATCACCAACACGCTCGCCAAGGACAAGGAAATTTCCGACCGCTGGCGCGGCTTCCAGGATGTCGCGGACTCCCGGCACTTGAACAACCGTGTCGAGCGCGAGGTCGTGGATGCGCTGGTGGGCTCGGTGCGGGCGGCCTACCCGAAACTGTCGCATCGCTATTATCAGCTCAAGGCCGGCTGGTTCAAAAAGAAGAAGCTGGCTCATTGGGACCGCAACGCGCCGCTGCCGTTCGCCGCCAGCGGCGCCATCGCATGGCCCGAGGCGAGGCAGATGGTGCTGTCGGCCTACCGCGGCTTCTCGCCGGAAATGGCCGATATCGCCGAGCGGTTTTTCACCGATCGCTGGATCGATGCGCCAGTGCGGCCCGGCAAGGCGCCGGGCGCCTTCTCGCATCCGACCACGCCGTCGGCGCACCCCTACGTGCTGATGAACTACCAGGGCAAGCCGCGCGACGTGATGACGCTCGCTCATGAACTCGGCCATGGCGTGCATCAGGTGCTGGCGGCCAAAAATGGAGCGCTGATGGCGCCGACGCCGCTGACGCTGGCGGAGACCGCCAGCGTGTTCGGCGAGATGCTGACCTTCAAGCGGCTGCTGGCGCAGACCAGGAGCGCCAGGCAGCGGCAGGCGCTGCTCGCCGGCAAGGTCGAGGACATGATCAACACCGTGGTGCGGCAGATCGCGTTCTATTCGTTCGAGCGCGCCATCCACACCGAGCGCAAGAACGGCGAATTGACCGCGGAGCGGATCGGCGAAATCTGGCTCAGCGTGCAGGGCGAGAGCCTCGGACCTG
The DNA here is from genome assembly GCF_030693485.1 of Bradyrhizobium sp. GTDB lineage: Bacteria > Pseudomonadota > Alphaproteobacteria > Rhizobiales > Xanthobacteraceae > Bradyrhizobium. Next base: position 13,553 of record NZ_JAUYAN010000035.1, read on the forward strand.
CGATCGACATCCGCCCCGGCTACGAGAATTTCTGGATGTATATCCCGCATTTCATCCATTCGCCGTTCTACGTCTACGCCTACGCGTTTGGCGACTGCCTGGTGAACGCGCTCTATGCGGTCTACGAAAACGCCGCCGACGGATTCGCCGAGCGCTATCTGGCGATGCTCGCTGCCGGCGGCACCAGGCATTATTCCGAGTTGCTGAAGCCGTTCGGGCTCGACGCCAGGGACCCGAAATTCTGGGATGGCGGGCTGTCGGTGATCTCCGGGATGATCGACGAACTGGAAACGATGGGTTGACGAGGTCGCTCATGACGGACACGCCGACGCGCCGCGCGGTACTGGGAGCCGGTGTCTTTGCGGCCGGCTCATGGCTCACGATCGATCGCGCCGCCGCCCAGGCTCCGCTTCCCCCGACGCCGGCCTGCCACGACGGCGATGAAGCCACCTTGCGGCAGACCGAAGGGCCGTTCTTCAAACCCTCTTCTCCCGAGCGGGTGGAACTGCTTGAAACCGGCATGCCGGGACAGCCTATCGAACTGGTCGGCTTCGTGCTCTCCCGCGCCTGCAAACCCCGCGCCGGAGCCTTGCTGGATTTCTGGCAGGCCGACGACAAGGGCCGCTACGACAATTCCGGTTTCCGCCTGCGCGGTCATCAGTTCACCGACGCGGAAGGGCGCTACCGGTTGCGCAGCATCGTGCCGGGCGTCTATCCCGGCCGCACCCGCCACATCCATGTTAAGGTGCAGCCATCAGGCGGCCGCGTGCTGACCACCCAGCTCTATTTCCCGGGTGAGTCGCAGAACCGTTCCGACGGCCTGTTTCGCAAGGAGTTGCTGGTGCGCACCGCCAAGAATGCGGGATGGCTCGCCGGGCTGTTCGATTTCGTGGTCGATTAGCCTTTCCGCCGTAAAACATCTGTTGTACGCACACGATCTGCGTGTTATACATTCCGTACAACGGAGTTTGACCATGACCGAAGCCGCCCGCGATCTGAAAATTGAAAGCACTGCACTCCAAATCCGCAAGATCGGAAATTCGGTCGGAGTAATTCTGCCGAAGGAGTTGCTGGCACGGCTGAACCTCAAGGAAGGCGACAAATTCTATCCGGTCGAGCAACCGGATGGCAGCCTGCGGTTGTCGCCCTTTAACCCGAAGCATGCGCGAACGATGGAAATCGCCCGCAAAATCATGCACGAATATCGCGATACTTTTGCCGCGCTTGCAAAATGACCGAGCCAATCTGGCTCGAAGTCGATGAAGTCATCGACATGCATGCAGAGCAACTGGCGATTTTTGGCGGACCGGAAGGCATTCGAGATCGCGGCCTTCTGGAGTCGGCGATCTTGCGGCCGGTTAACCAATGGCACTACGGACAAACCGATTTGGCTGCGCTAGCGGCAGCCTACGCGTTCGGCCTCGCCCGCAACCATGCTTTCGTCGATGGTAACAAGCGTATCGCGTTTCACGCTATGATGGTCTTTCTGCGCAGCAACGCCATTCCCTTTGCACCTGACCCGGCTCACGCTGCGGAAATCATCCTCTCCCTCGCTGCCGGGGAGGTCAGCGAGGAGAGCCTGACCCGCTGGATCAGGGACAACTGGCCGGCCGGGCCGGGCAAGTAACGGGCGGCCACAGGTGCACAAAACGCCCGCCGCCGTTGCCCTTCCGGGCGGTTTGCGGTACTTCCCACGCCATAACCGAAACCTGACTGGGGATACCGATGGCAGAGCATCACGACGTGGCCTATACGACCGCCGAGGGCAACGATTACCCGGCCCATGAGCAGACCTATGAAGGGTTCATCATGCTGGTGAAATACGGCACGGCTTCCGTTATTTTCATCGTTGCCATGATGGCGATTTTCCTGACCTGAGCGCTGCCCCGGATCGCCGCCCATCCGGCGGCGGTCGGAAAATTGCCCGGCTTCCGGTCGCAAAACCGGGTATCCATCCCCACGCAATAAGCGCTAGTTTGCTTGCGCGCGCGTTGCCCGCGCCGCCGGAGGCCCCATGAAGATTGCCGTTGCCAAGGAAATCGATCCGTCCGAGCCGCGGGTCGCCGCTTCGCCCGACACGGTGAAAAAATTCAAGGCGTTGGGCGTCGATATCGCGATCGAGCCGGGCGCGGGCGTCAAGTCCGGCCTGCCGGACTCCGAGTTCACCACGGCCGGCGCCACCGTCAGCGCAGACGCGCTCAAGGACGCCGACATCGTCATCAAGGTGAGGCGGCCCGAGGCCAGCGAACTTTCCAGCTACAAGCGCGGTGCGCTGGTGATCGCCATCATGGATCCCTACGGCAACGACGCGGCGCTCAAGGCGATGGCGGACGCCGGCGTCTCGGCCTTTGCGATGGAACTGATGCCGCGCATCACCCGCGCCCAGTCGATGGACGTGTTGTCCAGCCAGGCCAATCTCGCCGGCTACCGCGCCGTGATCGAAGGGGCGGAAGCCTTCGGGCGGGCCTTTCCGATGATGATGACCGCGGCCGGCACCATTCCGGCCGCCAAGGTGTTCGTGATGGGCGTCGGCGTCGCCGGCCTGCAGGCGATCGCGACCGCACGGCGCCTCGGCGCCGTCGTCACCGCGACCGACGTGCGCCCCGCGACCAAGGAACAGGTCGAAAGCCTCGGCGCCAAGTTCCTCGCCGTCGAGGACGAAGAGTTCAAGAACGCCCAGACTGCCGGCGGCTACGCCAAGGAAATGTCCAAAGAGTATCAGGCTAAGCAGGCCGCGCTGACCGCCGAGCACGTCAAGAAGCAGGACATCGTCATCACCACCGCGCTGATCCCGGGCCGCCCGGCACCGAAGCTCATCAGCGCGGAGATGGTGAAGTCGATGAAGCCGGGTTCGGTGCTGGTCGATCTCGCGGTCGAGCGTGGCGGCAATGTCGAGGGCGCCAAAGCCGGCGAAGTCGCCGATCTCGATGGCGTCAAGATCGTCGGCTACACCAATGTCGCGGGCCGCGTCGCGGCCTCGGCCTCGAGCCTGTATGCCCGCAATCTGTTCAACTTCATCGAGACGCTGGTCGACAAATCGACCAAGGCGCTCGCGGTGAACTGGGACGATGAACTGGTCAAGGCGACCGCGCTGACCAAAGACGGCGCCGTCGTTCATCCGAACTTCCAGCCGAAAGCATAAGGAGAGCCGCCATGGATCATATCGCGCAGGCCGTCGATCCCTTCGTGTTCCGGCTTTCGATTTTCGTGCTCGCCGTGTTCGTCGGCTATTTCGTGGTGTGGTCGGTGACCCCCGCGCTGCATACGCCGCTGATGTCGGTGACCAATGCGATCTCCTCGGTGATCGTGGTCGGCGCGCTGCTCGCGGTCGGCGTTCCCATGATTTCGAGCGGCAGCGGCTGGGCGCGGGGCTTCGGTTTCGTCGCACTGATCTTCGCCTGCGTGAATATCTTCGGCGGCTTCCTTGTCACCCAGCGCATGCTGGCGATGTACAAGAAGAAGGCCAAGTGAGCGGCGTGCACCTCGGGGTGACGATGACAAAGGGGACCTGAGATGAACGCCAATCTGGCTGCAGTACTGTATCTCGTGGCGGGTGTGCTGTTCATCCTGTCACTGCGAGGGCTGTCCAGTCCCGCGACATCCCGCCAGGGCAATTTCTTCGGCATGATCGGCATGGCGATCGCGATCGCCACCACGATCGCGAGCCATCCGCCGGCGGACGGCCTCGCCTGGGTGCTGGTGATCCTGGGCGTCGCCATTGGCGGCGGTATTGGCGCGGTGATTGCGCGCCGGGTGCCGATGACGTCGATGCCGGAACTGGTCGCCGCGTTCCACTCGCTGGTCGGCATGGCCGCGGTGCTGGTCGCCGCCGGCGCGTTCTATGCGCCGGAGGCCTTCGACATCGGCAAGCCCGGCCAGATCAACGCCGCCAGCCTGATCGAAATGTCGCTCGGCGTCGCCATCGGCGCGCTGACCTTCACCGGCTCGGTAATCGCATTCGCCAAACTGTCCGGCCGGATGAGTGGGTCTCCCATCATCCTGCCGGCACGTCACATCATCAACATCGCACTCGGCGTGGCGCTGGTGGTGTTTGTCGTTCGTCTCGTGATGACGGGCGGGGCGCTCGATTTCTGGCTCATCACCATCATCGCGCTGGCGCTCGGTGCGCTGCTGATCATCCCGATCGGCGGCGCCGACATGCCGGTCGTGATCTCGATGCTGAATTCCTATTCCGGCTGGGCCGCCGCCGGCATCGGCTTCACGCTCGGCAATTCGGCGCTGATCATCACCGGCGCGCTGGTCGGTTCGTCGGGCGCGATCCTGTCCTACATCATGTGCCACGCGATGAACCGCTCCTTCATCTCGGTCATTCTCGGCGGCTTCGGCGGCGAGACTGCCGCGGCTGGCGCGGGCGGCGGCGAAGTGCGTCCGGTGAAACTGGGCTCGGCCGACGATGCGGCCTTCATCATGAAGAACGCGCAGAAGGTCATCATCGTGCCCGGCTACGGCATGGCGGTGGCGCAGGCGCAGCATGCGCTGCGCGAAATGGCAGACCAGCTCAAGAAGGAAGGCGTCGAGGTCAAGTACGCCATCCATCCGGTGGCGGGCCGCATGCCCGGCCACATGAACGTGCTGCTGGCCGAAGCCAACGTGCCCTATGACGAGGTGTTCGAGCTCGAGGACATCAACTCCGAGTTCGCCCAGGCCGACGTCGCCTTCGTGATCGGCGCCAACGACGTCACCAACCCGGCGGCCGAGGACGACAAGACCTCGCCGATCTACGGCATGCCGGTGCTGCAGGTCTGGAAGGCCGGCACCGTGATGTTCATCAAGCGCTCGCTGGCGTCAGGCTATGCCGGCATCGACAATCCCCTGTTCTACCGCGACAATACCATGATGTTGCTCGGCGACGCCAAGAAGATGACCGAGAACATCGTCAAGGGGATGTAAGCCGCCTACGGAAAATCATGACCGTCCTGAAATGGCTCCTGATCGTCGTTTCGGTCGGTTATCTCGGCGGCCTTGCCGCGCTGTTCCTGCTGCAGCGCTCGTTCCTGTTTCCGGTTCCGCAGACCGTGCGCACGCCACCGGCCGCTGCCGGCTTTCCGGCCGTCGAGGAACATCTGCTGACCACGGATGACGGCGAGAAGGTCATCGTCTGGCACCATCCGGCCAAGCCGGGGCATCCCGTCATTCTTTACTTTCACGGCAACGGCGATTTTCTCGCCGGGCTCTTCGGCCGCTTTCGCGATGTCATCGCTGACGGCACTGGCGTCGTCGCGCTGTCCTATCGCGGCTATGCCGGCTCGAGCGGACATCCGAGCGAGCAGGGCCTGCTGAGCGATGCCGCTGCGGCCTATGCCTTCACCACCGCGCGGTACAGTACGGACAGAATTGCCGTCTGGGGTTTTTCGCTCGGCAGCGGCGTCGCTGTGGCGCTGGCGGCGGAACAGCCGGTCGGCAGGGTGATTCTGGAAGCATCCTACGCATCGATTGCCGAGGTTGCCGCGTCGGCGTTTCCGATCTTCCCGGTCCGTCTCGTGATGCGGGATCCGTTTCACTCCGACCAGCGCATTGTCAGGGTGAAAGCTCCGCTGTTGTTCATGCATGGCGCGCGCGATGGAACGATTCCGATCGTCTTCGGCGAGCGCCTGTTCGCGCTGGCTCCGGAACCGAAACAGTTCGTTCGGTTCCCCGAAGGCGATCACAACGATCTGGACGCCTATGGTGCGACGGCAACGGTACGGCGATTCATCGGCGCCGCGGGCGGCCGATAGATGCTAGGGTCCGATCGTCGCGGTTTCGCAGGTTCCAGGGGATAACATTATGAGTTCGCACGGCCCGATGCCGCGATCGGCCTGGATTTTTCCGCTGCTGGCGGTTCTGCTTTTCGCAGGCGTCACCGCGCTGGACTTTACGTTTACGCCTTCACCCGCCGGGCTGGTTTTCGCCGCTGTCCTCCTGGTGATCCTGTTCGGTACGGTGTTTGCGGCAGTCCATCATGCGGAAATGATCGCGGAGCGGATCGGCGAGCCCTATGGCACGCTGCTGCTGACGCTGGCGGTCACCATCATCGAGGTCGCGTTGATCGCGACCATCATGCTCGGCGAGAAGGAGGTGCCGACGCTGGCGCGCGATACCGTGTTCGCGGTGGTGATGATCGTCTGCAACGGACTGGTCGGCATCTGCATCTTCATCGGCGGGCTGCGTTACCGCGAGCAGGATTTTCAGGTCACGGGCTCCAACCTGTATCTCAGCGTGCTGTTCGTGATGGCGACCATCACGCTGATCATGCCCAACTACACGCTGACCACCTCGGGACCGAGTTATTCGGCAGCCCAGCTCGGTTTTGTCAGCATCGTTACCCTCATTCTCTACGGCGTGTTCCTCTATACCCAGACCTATCGGCATCGCGATTACTTCGTCAGCGCAGCTGCCGAGGCCGCGGAGAGCGGGACGCACGCTTCGAACCGGATGCTGGCCCTGAGCGCCGTGCTGCTGCTGCTCTCGCTGCTGGCGGTGGTGCTGCTGGCGAAGAAGTTCTCGCTCGTGGTCGATGTCGTCAGCGCCCGGATCGGCGCGCCGCCGGCGTTTGCGGGCGTTCTGGTGGCGCTCTTGATCCTGCTGCCGGAAGGCGTCGCCGCGATCGGCGCGGCCCGCAAGAACGATCTGCAGAAGAGCATTAACCTCGCGCTCGGCTCGTCGCTGGCGACGATCGGGCTGACGGTGCCGACCGTTGCGGTGGCGGCCTGGGCGCTGGACAAGCAGCTGGTGCTCGGGCTGAATGAGCAGGGCATGGTGCTGCTGCTGTTGACGTTCATCCTGAGCATGCTCACCTTCGGCACCGGCCGCACCAACATCCTGTTCGGGCTGGTGCACATGGTGGTGTTTGCGGTGTTCGTGTTCCTGGTGTTCGTGCCGTAATTCCCTGGAGTAACAAGAATGATCAGTGCCAAATCAGACGTTCAGGTCGATACGCCCGAAGTCCGGGTCACCGAGTGGCGGCTGGCGCCGGGCAGCGCCACTGGCCATCACACCCACGGGATGGACTATGTCATCGTTCCCGTAACCTCGGGCGAAATGACCATCGTGGCGCCCAATGGGGCGCGCTCCAAGGCGCAACTTGCGGTGGGAAAATCCTATTTCCGCAAAGCCGGCGTCGAGCATGACGTGCTCAACGAATCTGCAAGCGAAATCGTGTTCCTGGAAGTCGAGCTGAAGCCCTGAGCTCCCGGTCGAGTTCATGATCGGCGGCTTGACGCTGCCGTGAACGGATCGTTATGCCGGATCGGCAGATTGCCACCGATCTGTCGCAGTTGATCCCTCAATGCGCCTCAAAGTTCCCGCATCAGATCAGCTGCGGGAGTGCCGGTATGCTGAAAAAGTATCTGACGAAATTTACGGTGGACATTTTGCCGTCGGTGGCTGCGACCGTGATCGGGGCCTACATCGTCAATCATTACATCGTCAGCAAGCCCGCCCCGGCGACGCCCGCCGCAGCGGTGGTTTCGACCGTCGATCCGAAGGCCGCTCCCGCGGCGGCCAAGGTCGACGTCAAGACAATTGAAAAATCGTCCGACACGTCCGTCGAAATCGTCAACACCCGGGGCCCGGGCGTGAAGGCGAAGGGGATCTCGGAACGGGCGGTCCTCGAGAAGGCCGCCGCGGAAAGGTCGCAAGAGAAACCAGAGAAATCCGCAGAGCATGTCGCCGAGAGGCCGACGGAGACCGCTTCCATTCCGGCCGAGACGCGGCGACCCCAGATTGCGCCGCGTGAAAAGACGGCCGCCAAAGCCGCGCCGGTGGCATCGGCGCCTGCGCCGGCCGAGGCCGCGAGCGCATCGGAAGAGCGCCGCGATGCCAACGATCTTGCCCGCGCGGCGATCGACCGACTGCGCGGTTCGAACGATGGTTCGCCGCGGCCGCAGGAAGCCGCCCGCATCCCCGACGCGGCCCGTGCGCCGGAGGCCGCTCGCGTCCCGGATGTTCCCCGTGTCGTGTTGGCGCCTGCCATCCGGCCGCTGCCGCCGCCGGTCGTGGTCTCGATGCCCGCGCATGAGGCCGCCGATTCGACGACGGGATATCAGGAGATGAAGCCGCCTTATGCCGCCGCTGCACGGAACGATGGTCCCCGCCGGCCGACGCCGCCGGCCGACATCCCGTCACCCCCGCTCGATTTGCAGGCCGAGGCATCGGGACCGCTGGTGCGCGCCGAGGGCTCGGGGCCATTAGCGCGGGTCCGCACCACAGCTGAAGACGTTCTGTCGGCGGCCAAGTCGGTGTTTCATGTGGTGCTGCCGAAGTAGCCGAAGCCACGTTGGGGCGCTTGCCGGTTAGCCGCCGAGGCGCGCCAGACCGCTTCGCGCGGTCTCGTCCCTGGGGCGGATGGCGATGGCGCGGCCATATGAGGCGGCGGCCTTGGCCTTGTCGCCGAGACGTTCATAGGCCAGTCCTCGCGTTGTCCAGATCTGCGCATTTTGCGGGTCGGCCTGCACCGCCTCGTCGAGATCGGCGGCGGCTTCCTTGATCTTGTCAATCGCGAGATAGCTGATGGCGCGAGCCAGCAACGGCTCGGCCCGCTGCGGCGTCAGGCCATTGGCCGAGGTAAAGTCATCGACCGCGAGCTGATGCTGCCTTTCGCGCTGA
>NZ_JAUYAN010000085.1 GCF_030693485.1 Bradyrhizobium sp.
CGGTTTGCAGGTCGAGAAAGACTGGCAAAAATCGCATGCGATACTCGTTGCCCCAACTTGCGGGGTTGACTAGAATTATTTTCTATATATGTCTCGTTCAATGCCCGCAAAGAGAAAATTTCATCTTCTCTATTGCGATGCAACTATAGAATTTTTGCCTTTAAAGGCCGTGGTCCAGAGATGCATCTTCTCAACGACGATTCCGCGACGACCCGGTTGCGCTTTGCAGACCCACTACAGCCGTCGTCGGCACGACAAGTTTCGCCTGAGGGGCGTCTGCCTCCCCCGACCATGGACCACCTCGACGCGCTCGAGGCGCAAAGCATCTACATTTTCCGGGAAGCCTTCGCGCGGTTGAAGAAGCTGGCGCTGCTGTGGTCGCTCGGCAAGGATTCCAACGTCATGATCTGGCTGGCGCGCAAGGCCTTCTTCGGTCGCGTCCCGTTCCCGGCGCTGCATGTCGATACCGGCAAGAAATTTGCCGAGATGTACGCGTTTCGCGATCGCTACGGCAAGGAATGGGAGCTCGATCTGAAGATCGAACCCTGCCCGCCGCTGGAGACCATCGATCCAACCCTGCCGCCCGCGGCGCGATCCGCCGCGCGCAAGACCGACGGGTTGAAGCTCGCGCTCGCCAAATATGGTTTTGACGGATTGATCGCCGGCATTCGCCGCGACGAGGAAGCCACCCGCGCCAAGGAACGGGTGTTTTCGCCGCGCGGCACCGAGGGCGGATGGGACGTTCGCGATCAGCCGCCGGAATTCTGGGACCAGTTCAACGCCTCGCCTCCGCCGGGCGCGCATTTGCGCATTCACCCGATCCTGCATTGGACCGAAGCCGATATCTGGGCCTACACAAAACGCGAGAACATTCCGATCATCCCGCTGTATCTGGCGAAGGACGGCAAGCGCTATCGCTCGCTGGGCGATCAGGACATCACCAACCCGGTGGCATCGACCGCCTCGAATATCGAGGAAATCCTGATCGAGCTAGACGGCACCAAAGTGCCGGAACGGGCGGGCCGCGCGCTGGATCATGAAACCGAAGACGCCTTCGAGCGACTGCGCGTCGCCGGCTACCTCTAGCGTATATCGAGTTGAGCGCTGCCATGAACATGATCATCCCCACCGCGACACTGGCCACGCCGAACGGCACCACGCGCCCGCAGGTCCGCATCGTCATCGTCGGCCATGTCGATCACGGCAAGTCGACGCTGGTGGGCCGCTTGCTGCATGAGACCGGCAGCCTGCCCGAGGGCAAGCTCGAAATGCTGAAAGCGGTCAGCGCCCGGCGCGGCATGCCGTTCGAATGGTCGTTTCTGCTGGATGCGCTGCAGACCGAGCGCGATCAGGGCATCACCATCGACACCACCCAGATCAGCTTCCGCACCCGCTCGCGCGACGTGGTGCTGATCGACGCGCCCGGCCACGCCGAATTTCTGCGCAACATGATCACCGGCGCCTCGCAGGCGGACGGCGCGGTCCTGATCATCGACGCGCTGGAAGGCGTCCGCGACCAGACCAGGCGCCACGGTTATCTCCTGCATCTTCTCGGCGTCAAACAGGTCGCCGTGGTCGTCAACAAGATGGACCGGGTCGATTTCAGCGCCGACCGCTTCAAGGAGATCAGCGACGAGATTTCTGCGCATCTGATCGGCCTCGGCGTGACGCCGTCAGCGGTTATTCCGATTTCCGCGCGCGACGGCGACGGCGTTGCCGAGCGCACGCCGCGGATCGAATGGTATGACGGTCCCACCGTGGTCGAGGCGCTGGATGCGCTCGAACCGGCACGGCCGCTGGAAACGCTGGCGCTGCGGCTGCCGGTGCAGGCGATCTACAAATTCGACGACCGCCGCATAGTCGCGGGTCGCATCGAATCCGGCAGCCTGGCCACCGGCGACGAGATCGTCATCATACCCGCCGGCAAGATCGCCAGGATCAAGAGCGTCGAGAACTGGCCGTCCACTCCGGTGCAGGGAAGCCAGGGCGCCGGGCGCTCGGTCGGCATCACGCTCGACCGCGAATTGTTCATCGAACGCGGCGACGTCATCGCCCATGTCGGAAGCACGCCGCGCGACACAAGACGGGTTCGCGCGCGGATTTTCTGGCTGCACGACAAGCCGCTGGTGGAAGGCGCTGCCATTCTGGTCCGGCTCGGCACACGGGAAACCCGCGCCACCGTGGTTGCGATCGAGAAGGCGGTCGATCCCGGCGAACTCTCGAGCGTCGAGACCAAGGCGATCGCGCGCAATCATGTCGGTGAGATCGACATTTCGCTGGCGCAGCCGATCGCCGCCGATCCCTACACCGCTAATTCGCGCACCGGGCGCCTCGTCATCGAGGTCCACGGCCGCATTGCCGGCGGTGGCCTGGTGCTGTCGGTCGATTCCGGCCAGCGCGCCATTCCCGTCGACATCGTGCCAGTGGAATCCGCGCTGCGGCCCGACGAGCGTTCGGCGCGCTACCGCCATGGCGGCGCGGTGGTGTGGCTGACCGGACTGCCGGGCTCCGGCAAGTCGACGCTGGCGCGCGCGCTGGAGCGCCGGCTGTTCAGTGCCGGCGGTTCGCCGGTGCTGCTGGACGGCGACACGATGCGCGCGGGGCTCAACAGCGATCTCGGCTTCTCCGCCAGGGATCGCAGCGAGAATATTCGCCGGCTTGCCGAAGTCGCGGTTCATCTGGCGCGCAACGGCCACATCGCCATCGTCGCCGCGGTGTCGCCGGCGCGCGATGACCGCGCCGCGGCGCGCCGCATCGCCGACACCGCGTTCCGCGAAATCTATGTCGCGACTCCGGTTGAAGTCTGCGAGAGCCGCGATCCCAAGGGCCATTACGCCAAGGCGCGTGCCGGCGCGTTGCATGGCTTCACGGGCACCGGCAACGATTACCAGCCGCCGGCCGGCTGCGAACTGACCATCGACACTTCGGCGCGCTCGGTCCCCGACGCCACCGACGAGATCGAGCGGATGCTGGCGAGAACCGGCATTCTGTTCGACGAACTGGTCGATCTTGCCGCCAATATCTAGGACTTTCAGAGGCTCCTTTGGGGCCTTCTCATCGACCCGGCTTTATGGCTAAAAGGGCCCCAGAAATTGCCCTTCGGCGCGCCTTTTGCTGTGTTCATCCCTGAAAACAGCCTGTAACCGCCGTTTCCCACCGAGAAAGCCCGTAATGAATCGTATCGATGCCCATGGACTGAAGATCGCCCCCGTTTTGTTCGATTTCATCGCCAGCGAGGCGACTCCCAAGTCCGGGATTTCGCCCGACGCGTTCTGGGCGGGGCTTGCCGCCATCCTCAAGAACCTCGCGCCGAAAAACCGTGAATTGCTCGCCTTCCGCGATGCCCTGCAGGCGAAGATCGACGGCTGGCACCGCGCCAGCAAGGGCAAGCCGTTCGATATGAACGCCTACACGGCGTTTTTGAAGGAGATCGGCTATTTGCTGCCGGAGCCGGCAACCCACACTGTCGAAACCGCCAACGTCGACGATGAGATCGGGAAAATCTGCGGGCCGCAGCTGGTAGTGCCGCTCACCAACGCGCGCTACGCCCTCAATGCCGCCAATGCGCGCTGGGGCAGCCTGTACGATGCCTTCTACGGCACCGACGCGATTCCGCACGATCCGGCCGAAGGCGGCAAGGGCTACAACAAGGCGCGGGGCGACAAGGTCATCGCGAAAGCAAAGGCCTTTCTCGATGCCGCCGTGCCGCTGGCGACCGGCAGCCACACCGATGTGACGTCCTATAGCGTGATCGCAGGCCAACTCGCGGTCAAGCTGAAGAGCGGCAACGCCACCGCGCTGAAAGACAGCGCGCAGTTCGCCGGCTACCAGGGCGATGCCGCCGCGCCGACCGCGGTCCTGCTGGTCAACAACGGCATGCATGTCGAAGTCAGCATCGACCGCGGCCACATGATCGGCAAGGACGATCCGGCCGGCGTCGCCGACATGATTCTGGAATCGGCGGTCTCCACCATCCTCGACATGGAGGACAGCGTCGCGGCTGTCGATGCCGAGGACAAGGTGCTGGTCTATCGCAACACGCTGGGCCTGATGGACGGCACGCTGTCGGCCGACTTCGAAAAGGGCGGCAAGACGCTGAAGCGCGCGCTCAATCCCGACCGCGTCTACACCACGGCGGACGGCAAGCAACTCACGCTGCACGGCCGCAGCCTGCTGCTGATGCGCAATGTCGGCCATCACATGTTCACCGACGCGGTGCTCGACTCCCAGGGCGCCGAAATTCCGGAGGGCATTCTGGATGCCGCCGTCGCCGGCCTGCTCGCGATCCACGATCTCAAGGGCAAGTCGAAGACGAAGAACAGCCGCACCGGCTCGGTCTACATCGTCAAGCCGAAGATGCACGGGCCGGACGAAGTCGCGCTGACCTGCGAGCTGTTCGGCCAGGTCGAGAAGATGCTTGGGCTGCCGGAAAACACCATGAAGGTCGGCATCATGGACGAGGAGCGCCGCACCACGGTCAACCTCAAGGCCTGCATCCAGAGCGCCTCGAAGCGGATCTGCTTCATCAACACCGGCGTCCTCGACCGCACCGGCGACGAGATCCATACTTCGATGGAAGCCGGTCCGATGATCCGCAAGAACGACATGAAGGCGCAACCCTGGATCAAGGCCTATGAGGACTGGAACGTCGACAACGGCCTGATCGACGGCCTGCCCGGCCATGCCCAGATCGGCAAGGGCATGTGGGCGGCGCCGGACAAGATGGCGGACATGCTGACGCAGAAGATCGGCCATCCGCAGGCCGGCGCCACCACCGCCTGGGTGCCGTCGCCGACCGCCGCCACGCTGCACGCGCTGCACTATCACGAGATCAACGTGCAGGCGCGCCAGCAGGAGTTGAGCAAGGGCGGCCCCCGCGCCAGACTGTCCGACATTCTCACCATCCCGGTATCGCAATCGAACTGGGCGCCCGACGACGTCAAGCAGGAGATCGACAACAACTGCCAGGGCATTCTGGGTTATGTCGTGCGCTGGATCGACCAGGGCGTCGGCTGCTCCAAGGTGCCCGACATTCACGACGTCGGTCTGATGGAAGACCGCGCCACCTTGCGGATCTCGAGCCAGCATCTGGCCAACTGGCTGCATCAGGGCGTCATCACCAAAGAGCAGGTGATGGAATCCCTGAAGCGCATGGCGGTCGTGGTGGACGGGCAGAACAAGGGCGATGCCGAGTACCGGCCGATGGCGCCCGGTTTCGACGGTGTCGCCTTCAAGGCCGCCTGCGATCTGATCTTCAAGGGCCGCGAGCAGCCCAACGGCTACACCGAGTTCATCCTCACCGCCCGGCGCCGGGAAGCCAAGGCGGCGGGCTGATCTCAGGATTCGATCAGGCGGCGGACATCCAGTCAAATTGCAAAGCCCCGGCCAAGGCCGGGGCTTTTTTCGTTGAAGGGTCGCGACCGGCCTAAAATACCGCGAGTAATTTCAGCAGCGAGATCACGCCGATGACGATCACCACGACGCGGGCGATCTGCTTGGCGCGGCCGTCGAGCGGCAGCAGGTTGATCAAATAGAGGATGAGGATAACGACGAGAAATGTGATGAGTGCGCTGATGAGCATGCGGATCCCCCTGAGGCGTCGTGAAGGCGCGATTGACTACTCATCTAACGCCGATCAACCCGTCGAGTTCCCGCGACGGAACTTTAATTTCACCGCCGGCCAGCGCTTGTCAATGACCCGTGGGCAGCTTTCGGCGGTTCACTCCCTCGCCACCACCGGCAGGCGCTGGTAGCGGGCCTGGACGCGGTCCGAGGCGGGCGAGAAGTTGAGTGACGCGCCGCGCCGGTCGGGACGGCCGACGACCATCAACCCATCCGCGGCGGCGACGATGTCGCCCTTGCGCAGGGTCGGATCGTCCTCGATCTTGACCGGGGCGAGGCCGATCTGGTCCTTGCCGTTGCAGGTGCATCCGGCGACCAGCTCCTCGCGAAAACGAAATGCATTGGGCAATTCGGAATAGGGTTTGCCGGTTTCGGTCGCGGCATGGTCGATGCTGCTGCCATAGACCAGTTTGGTGTCGCTGGCCGGGCAGAAACTGTTGCAAGCCTCCGCGCGGCTTTTTTTGTCCGGCGCGTTGATCGGGAAATAGCGTCCGTCGCAGGTGCGCACGCAATAGGCCTGGCCACCGCCATAACGCGGGCGGGCTTCGGCCTGCGGAGCAAACGTCCCGCCTTCGCCGGCGAAGGGCAGATGCATCTGGGGCGCGCGCGCGCGGCCGATGCCGCCGAACAGCGCCGAGAAGAAATCCTCCGCCTGTGCGGTGGGCGCCAGCGCCGAGGCGCATAGCAGCGCCGCCGCCACCCACGCCAGTCGCTTGCCTGAAAACCGGTTCATCGCGGGCTGCCGGTCAATTCAGCGAGGACGTCGAGATATTCATCGCCTGGCGGCCCGAGACGGCCGTCGTCGCGACGGGACGCGGCGCTGCCGCCGGCCGAACCGTGATCGTCGTCCTGGTCGCCATATGCGGCTTCGGCAGCACCACCACCTTGGTGCCGATGGTGACGCGGCTGAACAGGTCGGCGACGTCTTCATTGGTCAGGCGGATGCAGCCCGAGGAGACGAACTTGCCGATGGTCGAGGGATCGTTGGTGCCGTGAATCCGGTAGATGCTGGAGCCGAGATACATGGCGCGCGCGCCGAGCGGATTGCCGGGGCCGCCCGCCACGAAGCGCGGCAGATAGGGCTGGCGCGCGATCATCTCGGAGGGGGGCGTCCAATCCGGCCACTCCGCCTTCCGCGTAACCGTCTGCACGCCGGACCAGGTAAACCCTTCGCGGCCGACGCCGACGCCGTAGCGAACCGCGCGACCCTGGCCGAGCACGTAATAGAGGTAGGTGCTGCCGGTATCGACCACGATGGTGCCCGGGGCTTCGTTGGACTGGAAGGCAACGATGGTGCGCTTCAGGCGCTCGGGCATCACGGCCGTGTCGTCGCCGTCATCCTCGGGCTGGACCATCACATTATCGGACGGAAACGACATCGGCGCGGTGGAGGCGTAGCCGAGCATCTGGGCGCTTGCGCTTTCGAGCAGCGCCGGCGACAGCATCAGCGCGGTGCCGAAGATCAGCGCGCCAGAGGCGCGCCCGAAGAGAAGCTTGCCTGCGAATGTCTGTGTCATGACTTGCCCCGATGCGATGCGCATCACGTGATGCTCTGCTCAACCAACCCGGTCGAGGCTGCAAGGTTCCGTCCGACTCGGCGCGCCGGCGGTCATGTCAACCGGCGGGCGCTTCACGTTTTTGCGACGGAACTTTCGGTTCCCGCGCGGGTTATGACGGCCTGATCGCCCGGTTCGTCAGCGCAACCGCGACGCCACATCGCCGTAGCGCGGGGAGAGAGCCAATTGCGTATTCTTCCCAATGAGCGTGCCGCGTCCGCAGAGCCGGCAGGCAAGCCACTGCCCGACAGCAAGACCGAACAGCCGCCGATGATCCGGCGCGCCGAGGTGGTGGCGTTAACGCTGGTCGCGCTGCTCGTCATTTGCATCGTCGCGGTGCTTTACGCCGCCAAGGCGTTCTTTCTGCCGGTCCTGATGGCGTTCGTGGTCGGCACCATGCTGGCGCCGGCGGCACGCTATCTCGAGCAGCACCGCATCCCGCGCGCGGTGTCCGCTGTCATGATCGTGGCCGCGGCCTGCGCCCTGGTCGTTTTCATGGTCGGGCTGATCGCCTCCCCCGTCATCGAATGGAGCGCACGCCTTCCCGAACTCGGCTCGCTGATGAAGGACAAGCTTCATGTCTTCGATGGCCCGATCCGGCTGTGGCAGCAAATGCAGCTTGCGCTCGGCGGATCCGAGACATTGCCGGGCGCGTCGTTCCAGCTCCCCAAGATCGAGTGGGTGCAGCCGACTTTGGAGTTCCTGTCGCCGACCTTCGCCGAATTCCTGCTGTTCCTGGTGACCCTGATCCTGTTCATCGCCAGCTGGCCGGACCTGCGCCGCGCGCTGGTCATGACATTCGGCGAACGCGAATCGCGGCTGCGGACCCTGCGGATCATCAATGCGATCGAGGAGAATCTCGGCGGCTATCTGCTGATGGTAACCATCATCAACCTCGGCGTCGGCGTGGCGACCGGCATCATCTGCGCGGTGACGGGGATGCCGAATCCGGCGGCGCTCGGCGCGCTGGCCGCGACATTGAATTTCATCCCGATCATCGGTCCGGTATTCATGTTCGTGATCCTGGCCGTGGTCGGCGTGGTCGCCTTCCCGACGCTGGCGGGGGGATTGCTCGGGCCCGCCTTGTTTGCCGGGATGACCTTCCTCGAAGGTCATTTCCTGACGCCGATCATCGTCGGCCGCCGTCTGCAATTGAATGCGCTCGCCGTGTTCATCGCACTGGCGTTCTGGACCTGGCTGTGGGGACCGATGGGCGCCTTCCTGGCCTCGCCGATCCTGATGGTGGCGCTGATCATCAAGGTTCATCTGATGCCCGACGATTCGCCGCAACTGCCGGGGCATTGATCCGACTTCGGTTTCATCTCGGGAACTTCCAGCAGAGCGAAACGTTTGTGGCTGGAACCACGACTTCAGCAAGAAAAGGATGTAGCAGCCGTGAAAAACGATATCTCCGCCCTGACCGACCAGATCACCGATGCCCTCAACGCTTTCGCCGGCAGCGCCGGCAAGCAGGCGCGTCGCGGCTACAAGGAAGCCCGCGCCAACGTCGATTCGGCCTATGACGACTGGTCGGAGCGCGGCAGCGCCATGATGGATTCGGCCTATGACGCTGCCTCCTCGCTCGAGGAAACGCTGGAAGAAACCATTACCCAGCGCCCGCTGGCGACCGTGGGCATCGCGCTCGGCATCGGCTTCCTGATCGGCGCGGCGTGGAGACGGTAGAATTGTCGCCGGTAACGGCGTGACTCGGAAATCCAGACGGGATGGTGGCGCTGACGCGCCGCCATCGCTTTCGTTCAAATTCTTTTCAAATCGAGGCAATAGATGTTTGCGAGAGTGATCGACGATTTGAAGGAGAGCACCGGCACTGCGGTCCGGCAGACGTCGCTGGTTGCGGTGGCGGCGTTCGCCCTGCTGGTCACCACCTCGTTTCTGTGTGCGGCGCTGTTCGTGTTCATGCTGCAGAAATATGGTCCCGTCGAAGCCTGCCTGGCCGGCGCCGGCGTGTTCCTCGTGGTCACGCTGATCGCCTCGGTCTGCTATATGGTGCGCAGGAATCAGCTCCGCGCCCGCGCCGAGCAAGCCGCCCGCGAAGCCGCACGGTCGGCGAAATCGGCCGCCTCGAGCATGCTGGCCGACCCGATGCTGCTGGCCGCCGGCCTCCAGGTGGTCCGCGCCATCGGCGTCAAGAAGCTGATCCCCATCCTCGCGATCGGCGGCCTGGCCCTGGGTTTCATGATGAGCCGCGGCGCGAGCGAGACCAGCGACGAGGCGGAAGCGGAAGCGCCGGCGGAGTAGGTCGGCGTTGCGGGAGTGGTGCACGCCAGCGCTCCAACCTCCAATCGTCATCCCCGCGCAGGCGGGGATCCAGTACGCCGCGGCCTATCGATTCAATCATAACCGTCTCTGGAATACTGGATCACCCGCCTTCGCGGGTGATGACAGTTGGGGGTGTGACGCACTTTCACAATCTCGCGGCTTGATCCGCCCGAGGTTTGCCAGATATCTCCTTGCCCTCCAATCAGAGGGCGCGGGGAATGCCGGGCGCCCGATGCGCCCGATAGCCACGTGTGCAACGGTAGTGGGTAGAACGCACACGTGTTGTCAGGTCACACCGGAATCACCCGGCACTCCCCGCGCAATGGTTTACGGCTTATACGTGA
>NZ_JAUYAN010000097.1 GCF_030693485.1 Bradyrhizobium sp.
CCGAGGAGGATGCGCTGAGGCGCATCGTCGACCTATTCGAAGCCGAAATCGCGCGGCCGACCGACCTCGGCAACACCACGCCACGGTCGCAACAGGGTCACTGACAATGCCAATCAACATTCTGATGCCCGCGCTCTCGCCGACGATGGAAAAGGGCAATCTGGCCAAGTGGCTCAAGAAGGAGGGCGACAAGGTCAAGTCCGGCGACGTCATCGCGGAGATCGAGACCGACAAGGCGACCATGGAAGTCGAGGCGGTCGACGAGGGCACCATCGCGAAGATCCTGGTGCCCGAGGGCACCCAGGATGTCGCGGTCAATGACGTGATCGCGGTGTTGGCCGGCGACGGCGAGGATGTGAAGGCGGCAGGGGCGGGGGCTGCGAGCGCGCCCAAAGCTGCTCCGGCTGCTCAAGCGCCCGCCGCTGCAAAACCGGCTCCGACAGCTGCGCTCGCTGCGGCTCCGGCGGCGAAGGCCGCGGCACCGGCGGCCACCGCGCCGCAGGCAGCACCTGCGCAACAGACCAACGGCCACGCCCGCACATTCTCGTCGCCGCTGGCCCGCCGCCTCGCCAGGGAGGCCGGCATTGAACTCGCCCGCGTCAACGGTTCAGGCCCGCATGGCCGCGTCATCGCGCGCGACGTTGAAGAAGCAAAGTCCGGCAAGGGGCTGAAGGCGCCGGCCGCTACGTCCACTACGGGGCCTGCCATCGCGCCGTCGATGTCCGACAAACAGGTTCTCGCGCTGTTCGAACCCGGCAGCTACGAGGTGATTCCGCACGACGGCATGCGCCGCACCATCGCGCAGCGGCTGACCGCGTCGGTGCAGACCGTTCCGCATTTCTATCTCACGATGGACTGCGACATCGGAAAACTGCTCGCCGCCCGCGAGGAGATCAACGCCTCCGCGCCGAAGGATAAAGAGAAGAAGCCGCTCTACAAGCTCTCGGTCAACGACTTCGTCATCAAGGCGATGGCGATCGCGCTGCAGCGGATTCCCAACGCAAATGTGAGCTGGACCGAAAGCGGCATGTTGAAACACAGGCATTCCGATATCGGCGTCGCCGTCGCGATGCCGGGCGGCCTGATCACCCCGATCATCCGCAAGGCCGAGACCAAGTCGCTGTCGACCATCTCCGCCGAGATGAAGGATTTTGCCGCCCGCGCGCGGGCGCGAAAACTCAAGCCGGAAGAATACCAGGGCGGCACCACGGCGGTGTCCAACCTCGGCATGTACGGCATCAAGGATTTTACCGCCGTGATCAACCCGCCGCACGCCACCATTCTGGCCGTCGGCACCAGCGAGGAGCGCGCGGTGGTGCGGAGCGGCAGGATCGAGGCCGCGCACATCATGAGCGTGACGCTGTCCTGCGATCACCGCGCGGTCGACGGCGCGCTGGGCGCCGAACTGATCGGCGCGTTCAAGATGCTGATCGAAAATCCCGTGATGATGATGGTGTGAAGTTTTCTCCCTCTCGCTCATTGGGAGAGGGGCCGAAGATGTGCAGGCGGGTTTTGCTTTGAGGGATGCTAATCAGCTACCATTGCACTTAGTTTTTGCCGGCGGTCTCGCTGGTGGTCTTGGCGGCGGCGTTGCATCTGGGGTGGCGTGGTTGGCACTTGGTAACCTCTTGTGGCTGCCATACTGGCGGCAATTGAGAGATCACGGAATGAATGCCGATGATAACGGATGGGCGATGGGCTTCATTTTTGTGCCACCGGTCATGGGCGTGGCATTTCTAATATCGACCTTGGTAAGTCTGTTAATTGTGAGATGGATCGCGTATCCGAAACTGGTCTTAATCTTGCTAAACTCAGTGCCGGGGTTGCTTTTGACCTTGAATGGAACCAACGAAATTATTCATGGCCGATACTGGGAGTATCCGGGATTTGAGATCGCTTGCTTGCTGATCGGATTTGCTTGGGGTGTTGCTTTGTTTGAACTCATGGTGCGGCGGGGCGGTTACGTCGAAGGTTAGAAAGAGATTGAGAATGGCCGACACTTCCTTCGACGTCATCATCATCGGCGCTGGTCCCGGTGGCTACGTCACCGCGATCCGCGCCGCGCAGCTTGGCCTCAAGACCGCTGTCGTCGAGAAGGCCTATTTCGGCGGCATCTGCAACAATTGGGGATGCATTCCGACCAAGGCGCTGCTGCGCTCGGCGGAAGTGTATCATCTGATGCAGCACGCCAAGGATTATGGTCTTGCGGCGGAGAAAATCTCGTTCGACCTGCAGGCCGTGGTGAAGCGCTCGCGCGGCGTGGTGAAGCGGCTGAACGATGGCGTCGGCTACCTCTTCAACAAGAACAAGGTCACGGTGATCTGGGGCGAAGCGACGCTGGATGCGCCGGGCAAGCTGACGGTGAAAAAATCCGCCGTCGAGGCGCCGAAGGGGGCGCTGGGCGAGGGCACCTATCAGGCAAAGCACATTATCGTCGCGACCGGCGCGCGGCCTCGCGTGCTGCCGGGGCTGGAGCCGGACAAGAAGCTGGTCTGGACCTATTTCGAGGCGATGGTGCCGGACAAGATGCCTGGGTCGCTGCTGGTGGTCGGCTCCGGCGCGATCGGCATCGAGTTCGCCTCGTTCTTCCGCACCATGGGCGCCGAAGTGACCGTGGTCGAGGTGCTGCCGCAGATCCTGCCGGTGGAAGATGCCGAGATTTCGAAATTCGCGCACAAGGCGTTCGAGAAGCAGGGAATCAGGATTCTCACCAATCCCACGGTGACAAAACTCGAGTAGAAGAGCGACAGCGTGGTCGCCACCATCGACGACGGCAAGAAGCCGCAAGCGATCGAGTTCGACCGGGTGATTTCCGCGGTCGGCGTGGTCGGCAATATCGATAACCTCGGGCTGGAAAAGCTCGGCGTCAAGACCGAGCGCGGCTGCATCGTGATCGACGGCTACGGCAAGACCAACATCCCCGGCATCTACGCCATCGGCGACGTCGCAGGCCCGCCGATGCTGGCGCACAAGGCCGAACATGAGGGCGTGATCTGCGTC
>NZ_JAUYAN010000107.1 GCF_030693485.1 Bradyrhizobium sp.
AGCGACGGTGGCAATAGAGCTGGGCTCGCCGGGGAGATCACGTATAAGCCGTAAACCATTGCGCGGGGAGTGCCGGGTGATTCCGGTGTGACCTGACAACACGTGTGCGTTCTACCCACTACCGTTGCACACGTGGCTATCGGGCGCATCGGGCGCCCGGCATTCCCCGCGCCCTCTAATTGGAGAGGGCGGCAAGTTTCCAGCAAACCTCGGGCGAAACGCGCCGCGAGATCGCGAAACCATGTTTTGCTTCTGAAGACTTAAACCCTCTCACGTCGTCCCGGCGAACGCGGGGACCCATAATCCCGGCAGCTTGATGCAATGGCGAAATGATTCAACAAGCCTTCCAGCATCAACCGCAACTCCAGGGCACGGCGTATGTGTCCCCGCGTTCGCGGGGACGACGATGAGAGAACTCAAAATCCGAAAGCCATGGCAACGGCGCTCGCCGCTTACATCCCGATGTCGAACACGTTCGGCAACTGCGCCAGCGGCAGCGCCGCGGCGCCGACGATGGTGGCGACCATCCTCATCAGCGTACGGTTGCTGCGGCGCTTGCCGCGCATCTGGCTGGCGAGCCACTGCAGCACGGCGATATCGACGCCGCTGGCCTGGGTCGGCGCCCAGCTTTCGATCGCCGTGTCCGGCGACAGCGCGACGGTGCGCGGCGGCACGGCAAGGCCGGACGCGGAAGCGGCGTGATGCACGACCGCCTTGGCCAGCAAGTCGTCGAACACGCCCTCGTCGCTGCGCTCGGCGGCGGCATCGTTGATCTCGAACAGCGCTTCGGCTTCGGCGCGGCTGACCGGCTGATGCTCGACGGCGGTCGCGGTCAGGATGCGCGCGCACCAGGCGGCGTCATCGGCATCCAGCGCACGGGAAAAATGAACACGGCCCCTGGTGGTGGGGCCCTCGCCGGTGATCACACCATCGCGCACGACAGTGAGGGCAATGGCGGCGGTATCGCGGCAGGAAATTCTGGATGGTTCGAGAGTGCCGATACGGTCGGCAAGTATTCCGGCAGAGGCAGACATTGGTACACTTCTCATTTTCTTGTTCTGGTTCAGCTTTTTCATGGGCGCGTAAACGAGTGGTTAACGAATCGCGACCGGGATCCTGAGTCTTTTAGACAGTTGCCAATTAGTCGCTGTGACCTCCGTGACGGTTCGCGGGATCGCAACCCGGCCGGGGGTGATGGACGCGATAAACGGCAATATCGGGGCGGCAGGGACCCGTGCGGCCACGGCGGCCTTTTCGCCGCAGCGGCTTGGAGCGCATGAGATTCCATGGAGTCCCGCTCGCGTAGAAGAATTGACCCTTTTGCTCGATGCCCATTCACTTAAGGCCCGCCACCAACTATAGTTACCAGGACGAATTCACGTGTAACTTGAATGACATGAGGTCTTAAAATGGCTCTCCAGATTGGCGCGTTCGCGCCGGATTTCGAAGCTGAAACCACCGAGGGAAATATCAAGTTCCATGACTGGATCGGCAACAGCTGGGCGCTCCTGTTTTCGCACCCGAAGGATTTCACCCCGGTCTGCACCACCGAACTCGGCACACTGGCCAGGCTGAAGCCGGAATTCGACAAGCGCGGCGTCAAGCTGATGGGGCTCAGCGTCGATCCCGTCGACAAGCACGCGAAATGGTCGGAGGACATCCGCGATACCCAGGGCACCGCGCCGAACTACCCGATGATCGGCGATACCGATTTCAACGTCTCGAAACTCTACGACATGTTGCCGGCCTCCACCTCGGGCGATCCCGCGACGCGCACCGCCGCCGACAACCAGACGGTCCGCAACGTCTTCGTCATCGGGCCGGACAAGAAGATAAAACTGGTGATGGTCTATCCGATGACGACCGGACGCAATTTCCAGGAGATCCTGCGCGTGATCGATTCGCTGCAGATGACCGCCAGGCATCGCGTCGCGACGCCGGCCGACTGGAAACAGGGCGAGGACGTCATCATCGCCGGCTCCGTCACCGACGACGAGGCCAGGACGATCTATCCGCAGGGCTGGAAATCGCCGAAGCCGTATATCCGGATCGTGCCGCAACCGAAATGACGGCGACGGACCAGCCAGCGAAAAGGGGATGCGTCGCGCCTCCCCTTTCTGATTTAATGGGGCGGCGCGAGTCGGTTGGCAATCAGCAAGCCTGATGTCGCGGCCACCGCCGTAACGAACGAACCCCATGCCACGTCAACAATGACGACCGGCCAGGTCCAGTGCTTGAGCAGCGATAATGAAGTCAGTTCGAAGGTCGCGTAGCAGAAGAAGCCGAACAGCGCGCCATAGAGCAATGTCGACTGCCAGCTGGCGCCGACCGTAGCGCTGACGAAAATCAGAATTCCCACGGGATAAAGCAGGTAGAACAGGATCGCGGGCGCAAGCCTGATCTCGCCCAGCATGTCGCCGACTTGCGAGGTGAAGAAGTCCTTGGCGAGAATGCCAAGAAACAGGAAATCGAGCGGGACCATGACGAGCAGGGTCGCCAGATAAAGCGCGGTATAACGGTTCACAGGCAACCTCCAGCGCTCCTTGCGCATCCTGATTTGTAATACGTATCTGGACCGATAAAGTTGCAAACCACCTGCGCGCGGACCCAAATCGCGCCCTCCTCGTTGAACGCATGATGGCCGGCAAATCCGCTTCCCTCCACATCGTCTGGTTTCGCGACGATCTGCGCCTCTCCGACCATCCTGCCCTGCATGCCGCTTCGCAGAGCGGCGCGCCGGTGATTTGTCTCTACGTCCTCGACGACACCAGCAACGCCCAGCTGCGCCCACTCGGTGGCGCGGCGCGCTGGTGGCTGGCCCAGTCGCTGCGGGCCCTGCAGGCAGACCTGAACGCGCTCGGCTCACGGCTGGTGCTGCGGCGGGGACCAGCGGCAAAGGTGATCGCCGCCCTGGCGCGGGAGACCGGTGCAGCGGCAGTGTTCTGGAATGAGATCGCGCAGGCGCCGCATTTGGCCGCCGCCGAACGGGTCGCAGCAAGCCTGCAGGCGATTGGCGTTGCCGCGCAAAGCTTTCCCGGCGACCTGCTGGCGGCCCCACCTTCGATCCGCACCAAGGACGGACGGGGGTTGCGGGTCTTCACGCCGTTCTGGCGGCGGGTGCAGGCATCAGGCGATCCGCCCAAGCCATTGCCCGCACCCGCCAAGCTCGGCCGGGCACCTGATGTCGCGACCGACAGGCTTGAGACCTGGCGGCTGGAACCGTCGCAGCCCGACTGGGCGGGCGGGCTGCGCGAGACCTGGGAGCCGGGCGAGCGTTCGGCGCAGGCCCGGCTCAACGCCTTTCTGGAAACCGGAGTGTCCGGCTATTCCGTCCAGCGCGACCGGCCCGATCGCGACGGCACCTCCGGGCTGTCGCCGCATTTGCGTTTTGGCGAGATCAGCCCGCGGCAGGTCTGGCACGCCGCGCGCTTCGCCGCGGCCGCGCGGCCTGCCCTTGCCGGCGATATCGACAAGTTCCTGAGCGAGGTGGGCTGGCGCGAATTCTGCCGGCATCTGCTGTTCGACGTATCCGACCTTGCAGATCGCAACCTGCAACCCTCCTTCGACGCGTTTGCCTGGAGGCGCGACGACAAGGCGCTGGCCGCGTGGCAGCGCGGCCAGACCGGCTACCCCGTGGTCGATGCCGGGATGCGCCAGCTCTGGCACACCGGCACCATGCACAACCGGGTGCGGATGGTGGTGGCGTCGTTCCTGGTCAAGCATCTCCTGATCGACTGGCGCGAGGGCGAAAAGTGGTTCTGGAACACGCTGGTGGACGCCGACGCAGGCAGCAATCCCGCCAACTGGCAATGGGTGGCCGGCTCCGGCGCCGATGCCGCGCCCTATTTTCGCGTCTTCAATCCGATCCTGCAGGGCGAAAAATTTGATCCCGATGGCGCCTATGTCCGGCGCTGGGTGCCTGAACTCGGGCAACTGCCAACGGGCCTGATCCACCAGCCATGGAGTGCCTCGCCGCTCGAACTCAAGGCCGCGGGTGTCGAACTCGGCACGACCTATCCGCAGCCGATTGTCGATCACCGACGAGGACGCGAACGCGCGCTCGAAGCCTATGCGAAAACCCGCAATGGTTGAGCAGTCGCTGCGTCGGCTTTACACATATGAGAAACCGGCTATCGTTACGGCTTCGACAACACTGGGGGACCACATGGACGATGATAAACCGGTTCTCGAACAAGTGACGGATGCGGTGAGCGGTGCCGCAACAGCAACTGCGGAAGCCGCCAAGACGGTGGTGAAGAAGGTCAGGAATACCGCCAGGAAAGCGGTGACCAAGGCGGCGCCGAAGAAGAAGGCCAAAAAGGCCGGCAAGAAATCTGGCAAGAAATCCGCGGCGAAAAAGTCGGCCAAGAAGGCCGTCAAGAAAACCGCGAAGAAAGCCGCCAGGAAGAAAAAGAAAGCCAAAAAGTCGAAGCGCTGATTGCCACCGGCATCGCGTTGACAGGCCTTCGGGTGCAAACCCGGAGGCGTTTGTTCTTGAAGCAAACGCCCGTCAGGCCGGCGCACGCCGGTTGACCAGGAACACTGCGGCGGCGCAGGCCACCATGCCTGTCATGGCGATGGTATCGAGCCGCTCGTCGAACAGAACATAGGCCATGACGGCGGTCACCGCCGGCACCAGATAGAACAGGCTCGCCACCGAGGTCGCCGCCTGGCGCCGGATCAACCAGTACAACAGCCCGATCGACCCGATCGACAGCACCACCGCGAGCCAGACCAGCGACAGCACGAACTCCCGGGTCCAGTGCACCACATTGCTCTCGAACAGCCACGCCGCTGCGCCGAACAACACCGTGACCGCGACGTACTGCACCAGATTGCCGGAACGCCAGTCGATGCGGTTGCAATAGCGCCGCTGGTACAGCGTGCCCAGGGTAATGCTGACCAGCGACACGCCCGAGGCCAGCCACCCCCAACCCGCCTGCCCGCCCATCGGACGATCGCGCAGGATCAGCACCACGCCCGCGAGCCCGAGCAGCAACCCGGTCCATTGCAGCGGCGTGACGCGTTCGCCGAGCCAGCGGTTCGCCAGGGTCGATGTCAGGATCGGCTGCAGCCCCGGAATCAGCGCCGAGAGCCCTGCCGGAATCGAAAGCGAAATCGCCACCGCCGTGCCGCCGAGATAGAACCCATGCACCAGAATGCCGGCGATGATGCTATGGCCGATCTCCGAGCGGTTGGGCCATACCGGGCGGGCAATCGCGACGATGATCGCCATCAGCGCCACCACCAGCGCCATCCGGATTGCAAGGTAGGTCAGCGGTTCGGCATTGTGCAGGACGTATTTGGTGGCGATAAAGCCGGTGCTCCAGAGAACGACAAAAATCGCTGGCGCCGCGCGCGCGGCCAAATTTTCGAAGTCCCTGTTCATTTGCAGGCCTGATTGCCTGAACATATGCTATCCGGCAATCGAAAATCCCGCGGGCCCGCTCGCGGGAAAACGCAGATCGAAGAAATGGGGAATACCATGGATGTTCGTGCCGCCGTCGCTGTCGCTGCCGGCAAGCCGCTGGAAATCACCACTGTGCAGCTCGAAGGCCCGCGCGACGGCGAAGTGCTGGTCGAGATCAAGGCCACCGGGGTCTGCCACACCGACGAGTTCACGCTGTCCGGTGCCGATCCCGAGGGATTATTCCCGGCTATTCTCGGTCATGAGGGCGCCGGCGTCGTGGTCGATATCGGCCGAGGCGTCACCAGCGTGAAGAAAGGCGACCACGTCATTCCACTGTATACGCCGGAATGCCGGCAGTGCCCGTCCTGTCTGTCGCGCAAGACCAATCTCTGCACCGCGATCCGCGCCACCCAGGGCCAGGGCCTGATGCCCGACGGCACCTCGCGGTTCTCGATCGGCGGCAAGCCGATCCATCACTATATGGGCACATCCACCTTCGCCAATTTCACGGTGCTGCCGGAAATCGCGGTGGCGAAAATCCGCGAGGACGCACCGTTCGACAAGGTCTGCTACATCGGCTGCGGCGTCACCACCGGCATCGGCGCGGTCATCAACACCGCGAAGGTCGAACAAGGCGCCAAGGCGATCGTGTTCGGGCTCGGCGGCATCGGGCTCAATGTGCTGCAGGGCCTGCGGCTGGCCGGCGCCGACATGATCATCGGCGTCGACATCAACAACGACCGCAAGGCCTGGGGTGAGCGTTTTGGCATGACCCACTTCGTCAATCCCAAGGATCTCGGCAAGGACCTCGTCCCTCACCTCGTCGACATGACCAAATCCGGCGCCGACCAGATTGGCGGCGCCGATTACACCTTCGATTGTACCGGCAACGTCACGGTGATGCGGCAGGCTCTGGAAGCCTGCCATCGCGGCTGGGGCCAGTCGATCGTGATTGGCGTGGCACCTTCTGGCGCCGAGATTTCAACCCGCCCGTTCCAGCTGGTGACCGGCCGGGTCTGGAAAGGCACCGCCTTCGGCGGCGCGCGCGGCCGCACCGACGTGCCGAAGATCGTCGACTGGTACATGCAGGGCAAGATCGAGATCGATCCGATGATCACCCATGTGATGCCGCTTGCCGAGATCAACACCGCGTTCGAACTGATGAAGCGCGGCGAATCGATCCGCGGCGTGGTCACGTTCTAGGAAGGTACGATGCGCTTGCGATTTCAGACTGTCGATGTGTTCACCGGCACGCAATTCGTCGGCAATCCGCTGGCCGTCGTCCTGAACGCCGAGGGACTTTCGGCCGGGCAGATGCAGGCCATCGCCGCCGAGTTCAATCTGGCGGAGACGACCTTCGTGTTGCCGCCGAGGGACGCCGCGCATACGGCGGAAGTGCGGATCTTCACCCCGCGCAGTGAACTGCCGTTCGCCGGCCATCCCAATGTCGGCACCGCATTCGTGTTGGCCCGCGCGGGCTCCAGTTACGGCCGGCCCGTGAGCGGCGACCACGTTGTCTTCGAGGAAAAAGCCGGACTGGTTCCGATCCAGATCCTGCGGGAGGGCGCGATCGTGGTGGGTTCGAAGATCGCCTCTCCGCAACCGCTCTCGGTGGGTGCGGAAATTGCGGGCGAGCTGGTGGCATCGGCTTGCGGAATTTCGCTGGCCGAGATCGAGACTATCCATCACCACCCGCGCATCGCGTCCTGCGGCGCCCCGTTCATTCTGGCCGAACTGAAGAGCCGCACCGCGCTGATCGGGGCAAGCCCGAATGGCGATGTGTTCCGGCTGGAAGTCAGCAAACAGCCCGCCGTCAGCATCATGCTCTACACCCAGGTTCATGAGGGCGATATCGATATCCGGGCCCGGATGTTCGCGCCACACCTCAACATTCCCGAGGACCCGGCAACCGGCGCCGCCAACGTCGCGCTGATCGGCCTGCTCGCCCACCTGCGCCCGGAAGCGAACCTTTCCCTGTCGAAGACGATCGCGCAAGGCGTGGAGATGGGACGGCCGAGCGTCCTGAAGGCGGAGGCTGACAAGAAAAACGGCACGGTGACCGCGACCTATATCGGTGGCCGCTGCGTGCCGGTCATGTCAGGGACGATCAATCTGGCCTGAGCGGATCAGAAAAACTCTTCCGGACAGGGGTCGACGATCTTCCACATGTCCGTACCGTTCTTGATCTTCTTCATCTCGTTGGTCAGCCCGCCATTGCGACTGATCCAGTCCTTCACCGGCCGCGGGTAATAGGACATCAGGTCCGATGTCCCTTCCGAACTGGTGACCTTGATGCCGAAGGTGAACGCTTTGTCGTAATAGGCCTGGTGGAAGCCGAGGCTGGCGCGCGGCGTCACGCAGACCTTGTTCATCGGCACGATGCCGAACACCATGGTGCAGGCCGAGTTGCAGATGCCGTCGATGATGACGCGCTCCTTGCGGTCGCGGATGCGCTCATACTTCGCCTTGTACTCGGTGACATAGCCCCCATGATCCCGTGTAATCCGCAGATCGGCGCGCGCCGGCGACGCGGCCAGCAGCGAGAGCAACAGCAAGGGCAGAAGTGTGATGCGCATGGATCGATCGTACGCGTAAAGCCTGTCGGGACCCGGGAAATCCGTTCCGTCACGGAACCAGAGGGCAGGACTCTGGCGTTAGTGTGTTGGGATTTCGTTAATCATCCCGATGGGGCGAAAAATGGGCGTCCGCGGACCATTTCCCCGGTTTCGGGGGCCTGGGCGCCGATCAGGACCCCGGCTGGCCGGCCCAAGTCCGATTAGCCCGCTTTCACCCCCTTTCTGGACCGGGCAGAGACCACCGCTCCCCGGGCATGGGCCTCAGGCGGGTCCATCCGCGGCCTGCTGGCCCTGTCAGGACAAGTCTGGTATTCGAGCCCACGCACGCGCTCGTAGCTCAGCTGGATAGAGCATCGGATTTCGATTCCGAGGGTCGGGAGTTCGAATCTCTCCGAGCGCGCCATTCCTGCGATGATTTCCCGGCCAACGCCTTCCAGGGCAACCGCCCCCGACCGCCTCCCCTAACCCGCCAGCGTTCGCCGCAGGCGCGCGATTGCGGCCGGCAGGCCGCGAACCCTCATGACCCGGCCGCTGGCGTCATAATCCTCTGAGAGTACGCGGGCGTTCTCGTAGACATCGCTGAGCAGTCCCTGCTTCGCATAGGGCAGCATCAACTCGTCCTCCACCATCGACGCCTCGAAAAATGCGATGATGGCCTCACGCAGCGCGGCCACGTCCGGCGCCGACGTCGCCGAAAGCAGGATCGCGTCGGGATGTTTTTCGCGTAGCGCAGCGCGATCTTCCTCGCTGACGCGGTCGATCTTGTTCAGCAGCAGGCGCGACGGAACGGTGTCCGCGCCGATCTCCTTGAGCACGTTGCGGCTCACCTCGAGCTGTGATTCGTAAGTAGGATCGGAAGCATCGACGACGAACAGCAGCAACGACGCTTCCAGCGCTTCGGCCAGCGTCGAGCGGAACGAGGCCACGAGATCGTGCGGCAGCTTCTTGATGAAGCCGACCGTGTCCGAGACCAGCACGCGCGGCCTGTTCTCCGGCTGCAGTGCGCGCACCGTAGTGTCCAGCGTCGCGAACAGCTTGTCCTCGACCAGCACTTCGCTGCCGGTCAGCACGCGCATCAGCGACGACTTGCCTGCATTGGTGTAGCCGACCAGCGCAACGCGAAGCTGGTCGCGGCGCGCGGAACGGCGCTCGTCGCTGTCGCGCTGGATACTCTCCAGTTGTTCTTTCAGCTCCGCGAGGCGGTCGCGGACCTTGCGGCGATCGACTTCGAGATCGGACTCGCCGGCGCCGGGCCCCTGCTGCCGTCCGCCGCCGCCCGACGATTCCCGCAAGCGAGGCGAGACGTATTTCAGCCGCGCGATCTCGACCTGCAGCTTCGCCTCGCGGCTATGCGCATGGCGATGGAAGATCTCGACGATCACCCCGGTGCGGTCGAGCACCTGGGCGCCGGTGGCACGCTCGAGGTTGCGGGCCTGGCTTGGCGAGATCTCGTGATCGACGATCACGAACTCCGGCGGCCGCGACAGCTGCGGTTCAGATTCGGCCTGCGATGCACCGGGCTTCGTGCTGCCGGTGTCATCAAAACGCTCGCGGGCCTTGGACTTGCGGGCCGGCGCCATCGATTCGACGACCCCCGTTCCGCCGGTCATCGCCGCAAGTTCCTCAAGCCGCCCCTTGCCGAGCACGGTGCCGCCGGCGATTTCGCCGCGCTTTTGCGACACCGTGCCGACAACCTCGTAACCGAGCGTCTTCACCAGGCGGCCAAGTTCTCCAAGGCTCGCGGCATGCATGACGTCATCGACATCCGGGAGCTGGACGCCGACCAGGATGGCGCGCGGAACGGGCGGTTTGGTTTCCATGATGCGGGCGCCGGCACCGGCGCACTCCCCGTTCTTGCCACTTGGCTATGTTCCGTGCAGGCGGCGACTGGGCGGAATACGCGAATCCCCGGCGCGGCCGCCGACCCCGATGTCTTGCCCATGTCTGAGATTGATCCGCAATAGCCTGCACAGCCATTGGAGCAGCCACGGCTCGTCGCGATGCATCAGGGCCCTGTGCTAGGCACAATCACGAGCTGAGGGCTCACCAGATATTGCTGCCGAAAAAGCCGAAATTGGGCTGCTGTGCAACACGCATCATCGGCTGGGTCGGCTTAGTCGCCCGAACCTTGGCAACCTTGCGCTTCGGAACCGGCCTGGCCTCGGGCTTCGGATCGTCGGCGGGCCTGAACTGCGCAAATGACTCGCGCGCCGCCGCCGGCATTTCCGCAACCGGCGCCGGAACGACGGCAGCAGCAGCAATTTCGACCTTCGGAGGAACGATGGTGGGAAGGCTGGTATCGTATACGACGGCCTCCGGCCATTTCCGCTCGGAGCGGATCCTGAGGGTCGGATTCGTCTGTGGCGCGGCGACCGCGGCGATGGAACTCGCCACCGGCTCGTTCGGAGCGAAGGCATCCACCCCGAACAGCAGCGCGAGCAACACTCCGCCGACAAAGATGAAATATCGCGCTATCGGCATTTCGGTCCCGCTCCATCCGCGCGGGCGGCACGGATCATTCGCTCAACTGGCAATCATGTAATTAGTTCCTGGCCCGCCCGCACGGTTCGACCGCGCGGTTCATTTTTCGTCCACGGTTAACTATTCGTGAACGGGAGCTGGCCGCGCCGCACGGCAATTGTGCGGTCTACCGCCACCGGCTCCGGTCAGGGCCCGCGGGGATGGCGTTGCCGGCATGCGGCCGCTAAAAATGACGGCGCCGCCTCATGCCGCGGCCAACGCACCGCGCCGGCCGGACGGCGTGAATAAACAAGGGGGAGCAACGATGCCGATCGTCACCTGGGATCATGTCCATTTGCGCAGTCCTGATCCCGAGGCCACCGCGGCCTGGCTCCAGGATATTCTCGGCGGCGAGATCGTCCGCGGCCCCGGGCGAATCGACGTCAAGCTCGGCGGCGCCAACATATTCATCGCACCGGTGACGGCGGGTGATGGCGTCCACCCCCCACCGGTGACGCCCTATCAGGGGCTCGACCATTTCGGGCTGGCGGTGAAGGACATCGATGCGGTGGCCGCCGAGATCAAGGCCAAGGGTGTCGAATTCACCAGGGAGCCGATGACGCTCCGGCCGGGCGTCCGCATTTGCTTCATCCGCGGGCCGCAGGGCATCTCGATCGAGCTTTTGGAGCGCGACCCGAAATACAGCTAGAGATGTGCCGCACGAACGCGGTCCTGGTTCGTCCTGGCGGCACAAAATCTGGCAGGAAGCGAGGGATCGTCGCGGGCATCGGTCGGGCCGCGCGTTGACGCTGCCTGCCTTGCTTTGGCATAACGAAACTGCCGGCTTCCGGGGGCAACGGAGGTCGGCCCCGGGGAATCATGAAGAACGGTCTGTATTCGATCCACGTCAGCCTGCAGGACGGCCGCTCGGGCAAGGGCAGCGGCGTGATCATGTTCCGGGATGGCCAGATCCACGGCGGCGATGCCTATTTGTTTTACACGGGCAGCTACACGGTGAAGGACGACGCCTTCAAGGGTGAAGTCCTGGTCCAGCGTCATACCTCCAGCCCCGACGCCAGTCCGCTGTTCGGCGGTCCCAATCCGGTCGGCATCGGCGTCTCCGGCACCTTCACCGATACAAGGGGCATCATGAACGGCACGGCGCTGGTCGGAAAGGCCAGCCAGATTTTCGGCGCCACGCTGCACAAGCTCGCCGACGTCGACTGAAGCCATTCCGGTTTTCCGGCGGCGGATCCCCCGGGAATCCGACCGTGATAGACATCACATACGTCGACATCCCCGGCCCCTAGGTTTTCCGCAGTCGATCTCGCGTCGAGATTTCCTGTGGGAGAATGCCATGCAGCTTTTCAAAGGGACTTGGATCGGCGCCCTCGCGGCCGGTCTGCTGGCGGGCTTGCTGGGGGCCGCACATGCCCAAAGCGCTCCAGGGACCTCCCTCGCTCTCACCGGCCCGGAGCAGCGCATCGCGCTGGTGATCGGCAATTCGAAATATCAAAACACGGTCCAGCTCGCCAATCCCGGCAACGATACCAGGGCGGTCGCGCAGTTGCTGAACTCCGCCGGCTTCGAGGTGATTTCCGCCACCGACCTCAGCCATAACCAGATGATCCAGGCGGTGCAGGAATTTTCCGGCAAGATCGCCGGGCGCGGCCCGAATTCGGTGGCGATGGTGTATTATGCCGGCCACGGCGTGCAGCTGGCTGGCGAAAACTATCTGGTACCGGTCGACGCCAAGGTTTCTTCCGAGCCCGACCTGGTCAACGGCTCGCTCCGGCTGGTCGACGTGATGGCGACGCTGGAGACGATTCCGAGCCGGGTGCGCATCGTCATCCTCGATGCCTGCCGAAACAATCCGTTCCCCTCGCTCAACGACGCGGGCCGCGGCCTCGCCATCGTCGACGCGCCGAAGGGCTCGATCGTGGCCTATTCGACCGCACCGGGCACCGAAGCGCTGGACGGCACCGGCGCGCACAGTCCGTTTACCGCGGCGTTCCTGCGGCTGGCGAACGAGAAAAATCTTCCCATCGAGCAGCTGTTCAAGCGCATTCGCCTCGACGTCGGCAGTTCGACCGACGGGCAACAGACCCCCTGGGAAAGCTCGTCGCTGACCAGCGATTTCTATTTCTTCGGGGACACCGCCGTTGCGGCGACCCGAGCCCCGGCGCAGATGAAAATGGCCTATGCGGCTAGCGATCTGCCGTCGCGTTCCTCGCGCCAGGCCTATGAATACGTGCTCGCTGAAAATTCCGTCGAGAATTATCAGGAATTCATCCGGATCTACCCGCACGATCCGATGAGCGACCGCATCCGGATCTTGCTCGGCAACCTCCTGCAGGCGAAGGCCTGGCACACGGCCGTAAAGGCGAATTCCGCCGGCGCGTACAAATCTTTCTATGAAAAATTCTCGAATGGCCCCTATGCCCAAAGCGCCCTGAAGATGGCGGCGCAGCCCAAACTCATTCCGCTGTCGCAGCCGACACGTATCCTCGCAACGCCCTCGGTCAAAACAGGCGGCCTTGGTATCGCAAAGGACAATTTCGGCCGCCCCGGCATGCAAGGCTTGCCGCAGGGTGGCGGCCAGATCGTCACCCTGCCGTCTCCCGGCGCCAAACCCGCTTTCGGGAACGGTGGCGCCGGCACCGGCAAGATTGTCAATCTGCCCGGCGGCAGCGTTGGTAAAATTGGCGAGCGGCCGGCTCCCAGGCTGGATGGCAAGCTGACCCAAATTGAGCAGCGGACTTCGAAACCCTCTCCGCTGGTCGGCGTCCATCGCAGACCTGCAGGTATCACGAGTACCGGCAACAACCAGCAGTTTGCGACGTCGTCCCAGTTCCGCGGATCGCCCGGTCCGGCGCGGACGGGTGGTTTCAAAATGATGCGGTGAGGCCAACGAAGTTATTCCGCGGCCTGCTCCAGTGGCGCGATCCGGGGCAGGATGATCTGGATCCTGGTGCCGCCGCCGGGTTCGGAATCGAGGTCGAGCCGTCCGCCGAGCCGGTTGGTCACGATGCTATAGACGATATGCAGGCCGAGCCCGGTGCCGCCCTGGTCGCGGCGGGTGGTGAAGAACGGATCGAACGCCCGGCGCCGGACGTCGAGGCTCATGCCGCAGCCATTGTCGGAAAACAGGATCTCGACATTGTCCTTGCCGGACTCGCGCACCTGGATATCGACCGCGCCGGTCTTGCCGTCCGGAAAGGCGTGCGCCACCGAATTGAGAAACAGATTGGTGAGCACCTGGCCATACGGCCCCGGATAGGAGTTCATGATGAGGTTGGGTTGGCAGTCGACGTTCAGCGTCAGATTATGCTTCCGCAGGCCCGGCCGCAGGCTCATCACCACCTGTTCGGTGAGATCGCCGAGATCGAACGTGCGCTGGTCCGAGTAATTGCGGTCAGCGGCCACCTGCTTGAACGAGGTGATCAGTTCGGCGGCGCGATTGAGATTGGCCACCAGCTGCGAGGACGCGTCGCGGCTGGTCGCGAGGAATTCGGTCAGGCTCGATCGCCTGAGATCGCCGCGCGCGACCTCGGCGGAGAACAAGGCGGTCTTGCGCTCCAGCGACGAGGCGACCGTCAGGCTGATGCCGACGGGGTTGTTGACCTCATGGGCGACGCCCGCCACCAGTCGCCCGAGCGCGGCGAGTTTTTCCGCCTCGATCAGCGAATTCTGGGTCTCGCGCAAATTTCGCAGCGCAGCTTCCGCGGCATCCTTGGCCTTGCGCATCTCCAGCTCCCCGCGCTTGCGCTCGCCGATGTCGAGCGCGACGGTGACGATGTTCTCGATGTCGCCCTCGGCGTTCAGCAGCGGCAGCTTGTTCACCAGCCATTGCCGCATGTTGCCGGAGGAATCCTTGTATTCCTCCTCGTAGAAACCGAGCTCCCTGCCCGCCTCCAGCACCCGCTTGTCGTTCTCGTCGGTTTTCTCCGCGCCGTAGCGCGACATCAGATCGGTGGTGGTGCGGCCGATCGCATCCGAGGGCTCGACGCCGAAGATGCCGGCCATGTAGCGGTTCATCAGGACATAGCGCAGTTCCTTGTCCTTGACGTTGATGACGGCGGGCACGGTGTCGATGACCTGCTGCAGCAGGCGCCGGCCTTCGGCGATGGCGTCCTCGGCGCGTTTCTGGTCGGTGATATCGCGCACCGTCCCCTCATAGCGCACCACCTCGCCAGCCTCGCCGCGGGCCACGGTGGCGCTGTCGGAGAGCCAGAGTATCCGGCCGTCGCGGGCGCGAACCTGATACTCGAATTCGCGAACCATGCCGTCGCGCTGCATTAGCCTCTGATATTCGGCGCGCGCCTGCGGATCGACATAGATCTGATCGGCGATGTCACTGATGCCGTTCATCAGCTCCTGCGGCGTTTCGTAACCAATCATCCGCGCCAGCGCCGGGTTGGCGTTGAGAAGCGCACCGGCCGGCGTCGTCACGTAAATGCCGTCGACCGAACCTTCGAACAGCTTGCGATAGCTTTCTTCGGCCAGCCGCCGCTCCGCCAGCGCGTGCACCGCCGCTTCGCGCGCCGCATCAGCCTCGACCAGGGTGCGGCGGAATACCTCGGCGGCGCGCGCAATGTCGCCGATTTCGTTGCTCACATCGGTGGCAGGTATCGAGGTGTCCTTCTTGCCTCCGGCCAGCGCGCGGATCGACGTCCCGATCGCGGCCAGCGGACGGACCGTCCGACGCACCACGAACCACGCCGCCCACAGCCCGATCAGGACGCCGGCGGTGCCGAGCACGATGCTCTGCCATTTGTCCCTGGCCAGCGTTCTCGCGAGATCGCGGGACAATACATGGCTGCGTCGGGCACTGACCTCGCGCAGGAGTTCGGTGACGCGCTGGATCAGGCGACCCTCGGTGCCGAGCACTTCCCTGTCGATATCCGCGATCTGGCGTTCGCGGATCGACAGCGCGACGATCGCCTCGGCGTAGTTGTCGACGGCGGCGCGAAGCTTCGGATCCGAAATCGTCAGTGCCCGCATGCCTTGCGCGGCCTGTTCGGCGTTGGACGGATTGCGCGCCAGCAAGGCCGACGCGATGCGGCTCTGGGCCTGGAATAACGTCGAGGAGATCACCGGATCGGGCGTTTCCGCGATGGCGGCGTCGAACCGTTCACGCAGCGGCGGCAAGCCGATGATCAGCTCGGCGCGGCGGTTGATCAGCGACGAAATCCGCTCGATTCCGTTGCGATAGGTCGACAGCCGCACGGTGACGCCGTCGATCATGTCCTGCTGCTCGGGCGCGAGTTCCAGCCGGGTCTTCTTCAGGAGTTCGCCCAGTGCCGCGGCGGCGTCCCCGACCTCGGTCGACTGGTTGCCCGGATCGGTCACGAAGTCGCGGGCCGCAAGCCGCAATTCGTTCATCCGGCGGTCGATGTCCTCGGCCAGGTCACCTACACTGCGCAGCCGCTGCAGTTCGGCAAACGTCACGTCGATCTGGCGGATGGAGACGACGCTGGCGATGCTGGTGGTCGCGATAGCCGCCAGCACCAGCAGAAAGCTGCCGAATGTCAGTTGACCGATCGAGAGCGAGAACGACCTTGTCTTTTGCGGCGCTTCAGCAGGCATGGTTGTCCGGACCGGCTCCAATCGACCGCAATATACGACGTATTAGGTGCCGAGGGGAACACGCTCGAAGCCGTCGGAAACCCCGCAAACGCGGTTTTGCGATCTCGCGGCGCGTTTCGCCCGAGGTTTGCTGGAAATTTCCCGCCCTCTCCAACCAGAGGGCGCGGGGAATGCCGGGCGCCCGATGCGCCCGATAGCCACGTGTGCAACGGTAGTGGGTAGAACGCACACGTGTTGTCAGGTCACACCGGAATCACCCGGCACTCCCCGCGCAATGGTTTACGGCTTATACGTGA
>NZ_JAUYAN010000113.1 GCF_030693485.1 Bradyrhizobium sp.
CCCTCTCCCGCTCTTGCGGGGAAGGGTCGGGGTGGGGGCCTCTCAACGAATTCGGCTCGCCGATAGAATTCCCCCACCCGCCGTGCTGCGCACGGCGACCTCCCCCGCAAGCGGGAGAGGTGAAGAGACCTCATCCAGAGGAGCGCGCTCTGGCGCGCGTCTCGAAGGATGAAAGGCATCGTAAAGAAATGCGCTAACCCGGACCGCCAATGGCCTTTTACTTCGTCCAGTTCCTGACCGGTCTTGCCAGCGCGGCGTCGCTGTTTCTGGTGGCGTCGGGGTTGTCGATCATCTTCGGCGTGACGCGGATCGTCAATTTCGCCCATGGTGCGTTCTACATGCTCGGCGCCTATGTGGCGTTCACGCTGACCGAACGCTTTTCCGGCGCGCTCGGTTTCTGGGCCGGCATCGTCGTGGCGTCGCTGGTCGTGGCGGTGGTCGGCGTTCTCGTCGAGATGGTGCTGCTGCGGCGGATCTATCACGCGCCCGAACTGTTCCAGTTGCTGGCGACCTTCGGTCTGACCCTGATGGTGCAGGATCTGGTGGTGATGATC
This sequence comes from Bradyrhizobium sp., assembly GCF_030693485.1. GTDB lineage: Bacteria > Pseudomonadota > Alphaproteobacteria > Rhizobiales > Xanthobacteraceae > Bradyrhizobium. Next base: position 555 of record NZ_JAUYAN010000113.1, read on the forward strand.
TGGGGACCGAACGATCTGCTCGGTCGCCGCGCGCCCGGCTTCAAGGGCGCGGTCGAGTTCTTCGGTCAGAATATTCCGACCTATGATCTGTTCCTGATCGCGCTCAGTCCGATCGTGCTGGGATTGCTGTGGCTGTTGTTCCAGCGCACCCGCTGGGGCGTGCTGGTGCGCGCCGCGACGCAGGACCGCGACATGGTGGCGGCCCTCGGCGTCAATCAGAAATGGCTGTTCACCAGCGTGTTCGCGCTCGGGGTGTTTCTCGCTGCCCTCGGCGGCGCGCTGCAGATTCCTCGCGACGCGGTGCATCACGCGCTTGATCTACGCATCATCGTCGACGTGTTCGTGGTGGTGGTGATCGGCGGCCTCGGCAGCATCATTGGCGCCTTTGTCGCCGCGGTGCTGGTGTCGGAATTGAACGCGTTCGGGATTCTGATTTTCCCGAAGATTTCCATCATCCTGGTGTTTCTGGTGATGGCGGTGGTGCTGATCGTGCGGCCGTGGGGCCTGTTCGGCAAGCAGGAAGCGCCGGCGCGCCGCACACCGGGACTGACCGTGAATCCCTGGCGCCCGCTGAGGCAGGGCGAACGTCTTGCCGCGTGGGCGGGACTGGCTGTCGCGGCAATGCTGCCGCTGGTCGGCGGCAATTACGCCCTGACGGTCGGCTCGGAGATCGCCATCTTCGTGATCTTTGCCGCCAGCCTGCATTTCCTGATGTCGGTCGGCGGCCTCGCGTCGTTCGGCCATGCCGCCTATTTCGGGCTAGGCGCCTATGGCATCGCCTTCCTCGCCAAGATGGCAGGCTTGCCGATGATCGCCTGTCTGGTGCTCGGTCCGCTGCTGGGATGTCTTGGTGCGGCGATCTTCGGATTTTTCGCGGTGCAGCTCTCGGGCGTCTATTTCGCGATGCTGACGCTGGCCTTTGCTCAGATCGTCTGGTCGATCGCGTTCCAGTGGGTCGCGGTAACCGGCGGTGACAACGGCATTCTGGGGCTTTGGCCGGAAAAATGGGCGGCGGGGCCGGCCAGCTTCTACTGGCTGTCGCTCGGCATCGCCGCACTCGCGGTCGCGGCATTGCGCATCATCGTGTTCTCGCCGTTCGGCTACGCGCTGCGGGCGACACGCGATTCGCTTCTGCGCAGCGAAGCCATCGGCATCGACGCCAAGCGCATCCAGTGGACCGCGTTCGTCATCGCCGGCACCGTCGCCGGTGTCGCCGGCGCGTTGTTCGCCTACCTCAAGGGCAGCGTGTTTCCCGACAGTCTCGGCATCTCGCTGTCGGTCGATGCGCTGGTCATGGTGCTGCTGGGCGGCGTCGAGACGGTGTCGGGCGCGGTGATCGGGGCCATCGTCTTCAAGATGCTCTCGATCTGGCTGGTCAGCCAGACCGATCTGTCGAAGCTGGTGCTGGGCGGCGTCATCGTGCTGATGGTGGTGGCGTTTCCGAAGGGTATCGTCGGGATACTGGAAACCTTGCGCAACCGCCGCCGGCCCGAACTGCCAAAGCCCGCGCTGCTGAAATCCCGGATCGAGAGCGCCGAATGAGCACCGCGCCCACATTGCTGTCGGTCGAAGGCCTGAGCAAATCCTATGGCGGCGTGCACGCCGTGCGCGATGTGTCGTTCGCGCTCAAGGCCGGCGAAATCCTGGCGCTGATCGGCCCCAACGGCGCCGGCAAAAGCACCTGCTTCGATATGCTCAACGGCCAGACCATCCCCGGCGCCGGACGCATCGGCCTGCTCGGCGGCGACACCACCGGCAAGAAGCCGCGCGAGATCTGGCGGCTCGGCGTCGGCCGCACCTTCCAGATCACCGCCACCTTCCCGACCATGACCGTGCGCGAGAACGTCCAGGTCGCGCTGGTGTCGTATCGCCGGCAGTTGCTGAACATGTGGGCCTCGACGCCGCAATTCGAGCGCGAGGAAGCCGGCCGGCTGCTCGAACTGGTCGGCATGAGCGGCTATGCCGAGCGGCCCTGCGGTGAACTCGCCTATGGCGATCTGAAGCGGCTGGAGCTCGCCATCGCGCTCGCCAATCAACCGAAACTTCTGCTGATGGACGAGCCGACCGCCGGCATGGCGCCGCGCGAGCGCATCGAACTGATGCGCCTGACCGCCGGGATCGCGCGGGAAAAATCGATCGGCGTGCTCTTCACCGAGCACGACATGGATGTGGTGTTCGAACATGCCGACCGTATCCTGGTGCTCAATCGCGGCAGCCTGATCGCCGAGGGCACGCCGGAGGAAGTGCGGCGCAACCCGCAGGTTCGCGCCATCTATCTCGGCGAGGGGCTGGTTTACGACGCCCGTCACCGCGAGGGGGCGCCCTCATGAAGCTCAGCGTTCAGGATCTCAACAGTCATTACGGTCCCGCCCACATCCTGTTCGATGTCGGGCTCGAAGTGGGAGAGGGCGAGGTGGTCGCACTGCTGGGGCGCAACGGCGCCGGCAAGTCCACCACCTTCCGCTCCATCGTCGGACTGGTGGCGCAACGCACCGGCCGAATCGTGTTCGAGGGCAAGGACGTCTCGGACCAGCCGACCCATGCGATCGTCGGCAGCGGCCTCGGCTATGTGCCGGAAGAACGCCGCATCTTCACGGATCTGACGGTCGATGAGAATCTCGAAGTCGGCCGCCAGCCGGTCCGGCCGAACGCGCCGCACTGGACCCGGGAAAAGCTGTTCACGCTGTTTCCGAACCTGGCCGAGATGCGCAACCGCCCCGGCGGCCGCATGAGCGGCGGCGAACAGCAGATGCTGACCATCGCGCGCACCCTGATGGGCAACCCGTCGCTGGTGCTGCTCGACGAGCCCTCGGAAGGATTGTCGCCGAAGATCGTCGAGCAGATGGTGGCGGCGATCCTGACCATGAAGCAGGCCGGCGTCAGCATCGTCCTCTCCGAACAGAACCTGCATTTCGCCCGATTGATCTGCGACCGCGCCTACATCATCGAGCGCGGCCGGATCTGCTACTCCGGCACCATGGCCGAGCTCGACGCGCGTCCCGATATCAGAGACACGCATCTGGCGCTGTGAACAGGGACGGGAAACGCGCATGACCAGGAGTAGTCAGCCGAAGCGCAGCCCAAAGCCGTCGCGGCCGTGTTACGTGCTGGAGGACCAGGTCGGTTTCATCCTTCGCCAGGTCTGGCAGCGCCACGCCACGATTTTTGCCAGGGAAATCGGCATTCACCTCACGCCGACGCAATGGGCGGCGCTGGCAAAACTTACCGAGACCGGGCCGTGCTCGCAGAACCAGCTCGGACGGCTGACGGCGATGGACGTCGCCACCATCAAGGGCGTGATCGACCGCCTCACCGCGCGGGGGCTCACCGAAACCAGCCCCGATCCCGAGGACGGCCGCCGCCTGCTGGTCAGCCTCACCCGCGCCGGTCAGCAGATGGCCGAGAAGGCCGCACCGAACGCACTCGCCATTACGCGGGAAACGCTGGCCCCACTCGACGCCAAGGAGCGCGAAACGCTGGTGACGCTGCTCAGCAAGCTGCGATAGCTGGTTCGCAATTTTTCGGACGCGCCGCGAAGGCGCGCCTTTTCCCAGCCTACGCTTTTCGATTTTTGTCGTTCCTGCTGCCGGATCGCGCTGCGGCTTCCTGAATCCGATCCAGCAGCCTCAACAGCTCTGCCGTGTCGTCTTCTATCGGCCTCGATGGTTTGGGAAAAGGAATCACGTCAGACATCTGGTTCGTCCCTCACTCAGTTACGCGCCGTACCCTCTTTCTCGCTCGCGATTGCCGCGTTTCTGCGACATCAGTTCTTTGTGGGATCAGGAGTCCGCCATAATTTTCTCACGTTTGTCTGACTTCGCCCGCAATCCCGTGGCGGCCGTTACGAGATCGCGATGATCTCGAGCACTTGACCGGATGTATCGACGACATCCCCAACAGCCTTGCCCATCAGTGACCTTGCTACCGGGGACGCGAAGGAAATAGAACCGGCCCTGGGGTCCGCTTCGTCTTCTCCCACGATACGATATTTTTGCACGCGCCCATCGTCTCGCCTGAAGGTCACCGTGCTGCCAAAGGCGACCGTTTCGGTCGACGTCGGATCGGGGATGATTTGCGCCGTCCGGACTCTCGCCGCCAGATAGCGCGCATCGCGCAACGGGGTGGCGGCCTGCCGCCGCCGTTCATTGACGTCTTCGATCTTCTGCGCGGCCTCGTATGCCTCGCGTGCTTCGCGAAGCTGAAACTCGAGAGCCTTCAATCCCGCTTCCGTAACCAGGTTCGGATGGGGTGAAACCGGGCGGTCGGGAAGCAAGGTCTCCGATGCCGTTTCGGCACTGTCTTCCTTGGTGAAGGCAACGCTCAAGCTCGGGACTCCTTGTAAGCGAGCTGTGCAGATCCAGCGGATCATATACCCCGGAGCCAGACCGGCAAAATGATCACGGAGCGGAACTGCAGCCTTGTTCCGCCGCCAGTTCCTCGGCATGGGGATCGCCCGCTGCCAAGGCTTTCCAGGGGAGGCGGGCTTAACAACCTGATCGCAGCCCGTCGAGCGCCCATGACCGGGCGCTGCGTGTTCTCCACGGGGTGGTCCACCGCGATCAGCTCAAACGCAGCCTGGTCAACGACGCTCGCTGAGCGGCCGGCTCACTTGTTCACAACACTGTTATTGCGATCTGTCGCGCTCCGCGGCTGCCTCAACTGGGCCTCCCGCGCTTGGTGTTGTACGCTCGGCGGAGCAACTGCATGGTCGCCGGAAGGAACTTGCATGACCACCGTCGTACTCAACCGCCGCAACCTCCTCGCCGCCGGCGGATCCGTCCTCGCCGTCGGGGTTTCCGGGCTGCTGTTGCCCGCCCGCGCGGAAGGCCTCGCGCCGACCCCTTCGATGCCGGGCGGGACCAACAACTACCGCAAGGGCGCGCCGATCGTGGATCGGATCGGCAAGGGCGGCTTCTGGATGACCGGCACCGTGCGCCGCGCAGGCGATGGGGCTCCGCTTGCCGGGCAGCGCGTCCATATCTGGGCGCACACGATCGAAGGGCAGGAGCATGAACCGCATAGTCATGGGGCCACGCTCACCGACAAGAACGGGGCGTTCCGTCTCGAAATGCCGCAGATCATTCCCATTTTCGGCCAACCGCATGGTCACCTCGCCTATGACAGCGGTGAATTCAAAGCCGTCTTTCTGCGGCCCGTGATGCGGAGTGCAAAGGAAACCAGCCTGGAGGCGCACTTCGTACTTCAGCCGGTCTGACCGAGTTGCGAACGACGGGATGGAGATTGGCCCGGATGGCCCTGATCTGGGTCGCCCTTGCAGCGGCCGTTGGCGTGCCGATCGCCGCCGCGGCTTTGAGCCCGCTGCTCGAGTGGCGCGGTGCGGTCTACATACTGGCCGGGTTCGCCGGGATTATCGCACTGGGTCTTGTGCTCGTTCAGCCTTTGCTGATTGGCGGATACTTGCCGGGACTGTCGGCCTATCGTGGACGGCGCGCCCATCACTGGATCGGAGGCGCGCTGGTGGCGGCGGTGGTGATCCATGTCGGGGGCCTCTGGATCACCAGTCCGCCTGATATGGTCGACGCGCTTCTGTTCTCATCGCCGACGCCGTTCTCCCCCTGGGGTGTGATCGCGATGTGGGCCATCTTCGCCGTCGCGCTTCTGGCTGCATTCCGCCGGCGATGGGGACTGCGGGCGCAAACATGGCGCATCGCCCATATGCCCCTTGCGATTGTCATCGTCGCAGGGAGTGTGGTCCATGGCCTGCTGATCGAGGGGACGATGGAGACGGTGTCGAAGGCGGTGCTTTGCGCGCTGGTCCTCGCGGCGACCGTCAAGGCCATGGTCGACCTGCGGGTGTGGAGAAAACGAGGGACGTTGCGTGGTTAGTGCTCGGCGTCCTCCGGGAGATCATCCGGGAACGCTCCGAGCCTGGCGATCATCTTGTCGGCATGAGGTCCGTCGGCCACCGCTTCGGTCAATTCGAAGAACAACGTCTTGTACGTCACAAAGATGACACCGGCGTTTTTCAACCTCTCCACGGCAGCGTCGGTGCGGCTTGTGGACGAAAACAGCAATTCCTCGACGGCGAAGACATCGAACCCGAGATCGAGCAGCCCAAGGCACGACTGTAACACGCACACATCGGTTTCGCAGCCCGCGACAACGATCTGCTTCTTCTTCAGGCCCTTGAGGTAGGTGCGAATGGGCTTCTCCTTCGTGAGATCGAAGAAGCTCTTCTCGAATACTTGGTGGCGCTGCCGAGCGTTGCCTTGAAACGCGGCGGCACCGCGCCCTTTCGGTCAACCGGGCGCTCGAGCGTGACCATCGTCGGAATTCGCAGATAGGCGAGAAGGCGCGCGAAGCTCGTCATATTTCTGCCCAGCCGCGCGCGGCTGCGCGGCTCGAGTTGCTCCAGAAAGCAGTCCTGGTAGTCGATGATCGCGCTGCAGCACTGATCGGCGAGGATGCGCTTGGTGCCTGTCATGACGCGACGTTAGTTGATCTGCCGCTTTTTCGCCAGAGAAGGGCTAACAGCTGCCGAGCAAGAGAAAAGCATGTCCGGCTACGCGCGATTTCGCCGGTCTCATGTTGATGGCACTCCGAGGATCGGGCATGCTTGGGCGCCGGTTCTGCCGGATCAAGATCCCCCTGGCTCCGGAAAGCTGGCACCGCCTCCTTGATGTTCACACAGATCGAACGACCGGCTGAGCGGCCGCCCGGTGTTGGGCGGATCCTATCGGATTTCGGCGTCCTCTACGCTTCCAATGGTTTCATCGGCTGGCTGTTCGCCGTGACCGGGCCTGTGGCGATCATTCTGGCGGTCGGCTCCAACGGAGGACTGTCCGAAACCGAAATCGCGTCCTGGATCTTCGGCGTCTTCTTTGTCAACGGCCTGATCACGCTGCTGTTCAGCGGACTTTATCGCCAACCGCTGGTTTCGCTCTGGACCATTCCCGGCACCGTCATCGTTGGACAGTCGCTGAACCATTTGACGTTTCCGGAGGTTGTCGGTGCGTTCTACGCCACCGGCGTGCTGATGCTGGTGCTGGGTGCGAGCGGCTGGGTCAGGCGCGTCATGCAGCTCGTTCCGATGCCGATCGTGATGGGCATGGTCGCCGGCGTCTTTCTGCGCTTCGGCCTTGAACTGGTTCGTGCGGTGTTCGCCGATACCATCATTGTCGGCCCGATGGTCGCGACCTGGCTGATCCTGTCGGCGATCCCCCGCCTTGGTCGGCGCATTCCGCCGATCATCGGGGCCCTCCTGGTCGGCGCATCGATCACGCTCCTGTTCGGCCGGTTCGACGCCGCCATCACGCTTGAGTTCGAGCTGATCCGCCCGGTCATCCAGGCCCCGGTCTGGTCGATCGCGGCCATGGTCGAACTTGTCGTGCCGCTCGCGATCACGGTCCTTGTGGTCCAGAATGGCCAGGGCTTCGCGGTGCTCAGGGCAGCAGGACATGCGCCGCCGGTCAATGCCGTGACCCTGGCCTGCGGCATCGGCTCGTTGATCAGCGCCGTCGTCGGTGGAGTCAGCACCTGCCTGACTGGGCCGACCAATGCCATTGTGGTCTCGAGCGGCGAGCAGAAACGCCAATACACCGCGGCGATGTTTGTCGGTTGTCTGGCGTTGCTGTTCGGACTGATGGCGCCGACGTTTACACGGTTGCTGCTGGTTTCGCCCAAATCCCTCGTGATGGCGCTGGCGGGCCTTGCGATGCTGCGCGTGCTGCAGGCGGCCTTTGTCACCGCGTTCAGGGAGCGCTTCTCGCTCGGCGCGCTGGTGGCCTTCCTTGTCACGGTCGCGGATATGCCGTTGTTGAACGTCGGCGCGGCGTTCTGGGGTCTCGTAGCCGGCTTCGCCGTCTCCTGGCTGCTGGAGCGGCCGGATTTTACGGCAGAGGCGAAGCCGTAGTCGCCATTGGTCCAATTATCCCACCACGACGTAAACTATGATCGGCTGGCTAAGCCCTTTCAACGATAGCTGCCCGATCTCTTCGAGTGCCGCGGCGCCCTCGACAGGCAGGTCCTCAAGGTTGCCGGGCCATCCCCCGCAGCCTTGCCATGTTCAATCTGGCGATCGACAGTAAGCCGATGGAGTTCGCTATTGGTCGGCGCCTGCACCCATCCGGGTTTGCCTTACGAAAGCCACCGATTACGGGCTCCAGATGGTGCAGGTTTCCCGTCAGAGGTTTAGCAATGATCCGCGCCATGGTCCGACGTGCACTCATACTGACGGCCGCTTTTGCCGCGGCGCTGACGCCGGTCACGTGCCTTGGCCAAAGCAGCAATCGGTTGCCGGCCAAGGCAACGCAGGAACTGCCTCCCGCGCTGGTCTCGCTGCTGCAGCAGAAGAACATGCCGAAACATTCACCGATCGTAGTGCGCCTTTTCAAGGAGGAAGCGGAGCTCGAAGTCTGGAAGCAGGACACGTCAGGCCGTTTCCAGATTCTTAAGACCTATCCGATCTGTCGGTGGTCGGGCGATCTCGGGCCGAAGTTGCAGGAGGGCGACCGTCAGGCGCCGGAGGGGTTCTACACGGTTACACCCGAATTGATGAATCCCAACTCCAGCTTCTATCTCGCGATCAACCTCGGCTACCCCAACAGATTCGACAAGGCGAACAACCGCGACGGCAGCTTCCTCATGATCCACGGCGATTGCTGGTCGACCGGTTGCTATGCCATGACCGACGAACAGATAAGCGAGATCTATTCGCTGGCGCGCGACTCATTCCTCGGCGGGCGGCCGTCGTTCCAGGTCCAGGCCTATCCATTCCGCATGACGCCGGCCAATCTGGCGCGGCATCGAGACAATCCGAACCTGGCGTTCTGGAAAATGCTCAAGATCGGCAACGATCATTTCGAGACGACGCAACTCGAACCCAGGGTGGATGTGTGCAATCGCCTCTATGTATTCGATGCGCAACCTCCGCCAAATTCGCCGCGTCCTCTCAAGTTCGATCCCGCCGGAAAAGGCCCCGCCTTTGTCGTCAATCCGGAAATCGCGCGGCGGGCGCTGGATAAACAGCGCGCCGACGAGCTCGAATACGCGAAATTGCTCGAGGACAACGTGCCGGTTGCCCCGATCTACAGCGGACTGGACGGCGGAATGAACAAGGCCTTCCTCGCCCGGTTTCCGTACAGGGTGACGCTTGCGAAAGTGATGCCATATGCATCCTACCTGCCGCATTTGCCATCGGTGCCCTGGATCGACACCGATGGCTCGTTGACGGGCAGGTGGTTTGGCGTCTCGTTCTCCAACCCGATTGCGTGTGATCTGGCTCGTGCCGGCTTGCCATCGAGCCGGTGCTGAACGCTCGACCAGCGATCCACCCGACTCCCGCGGCTTGTTGGCCTCGTCCGAAAGCAGACATCAGGCCGACGGATCGGCACGTCCGAAGAGTGCCAAAGGACCCTGAAAAGGTCTGCTTATCGGGGGAGACCGGAATCGGCCGGCAAGCCGATCGGCGGCAACGACCTGCTGATCGCCGCCCACGCCCGTACGATCAGCGCACGATCGTCACCGCCAATACCGACGAATTCAAACGCATCCGCGGCCTGAACGTGGAGAATGGGGTGGCTTGAGAAGGCAGTATAACGAACGAATGAATGGTGCGCCTCTGCCGATGAAGATGAGCGCTACAATTCGTCGGGCTGGCGCCGATCACCACGCGTACCGCACCACGCCCTTGCCGGCGTAGCTGCGGGTGACGTTGGAGAACTCGCCCTCGAAGGTCGCGGCGGCCGAGAAGCCGTTCAGCCATCTCATCTCGGCGGAAGCCGTGGTGAGAGCCGCATCATGGGCCTGCGTTGCACCGTTGACGACGAAGCTCGCGCCCGGAAGCGTCTGAAACACCGCGGCGATGCTGCGATCGGTGTTGAAATCGTGCGCCCAGGCAAAGCGTCCGCGCAAGGTGAGGACGCCGTCTCGCACCGCGTACGACTTGTCGGCGCGAAGCCCCAGTTCCGTGCGCGACGCCGTGACGCTTTTCGATGCATAACCCAGCGCAAAGGTATTCGCGCCGGACACCACCTGCTCCGTATAGGCCGGCAGGTCGAAGGTCGTGAACTGCCCTGCCGCATACGGCGTGATGGCCACCCACGGCGTGGCAAAGCGATAGCCGCCCTCGACGCGTCCAGAGAACGCGTTGGCATTGAACTGCGCGCGCAGGCGGTCGACACCGGCGATCGTGACGGTGCGATCGGTCGTGACGTCCTGCCAGCCGTAGGCCAGCGCGGCGGACAGATAGGCTGGCCCGACGGTGTGACGCACGAAGGCGCCCGCCTGGAACTGGTCGGAGCGCCCGCTACCCACTCCGTTGGCGATCGAGAAATTCGTACCCCCGCCAGCCAGCGCGAAACCAGCCAGCGTGAAGGGCGAGAAGCGGTAGTCGGCCCCGACGACGCCGCCATAGACGCGGCTGGTCGTGTCATTCGATCCGACCACCGGGCTGCCATCGGTGGTTCGCGAGCCGCCATAGCCGGCTCCCCATACGCGCCAACGCTGGGTAAAGGTTTCGGCGACTGGCGGCGCCTTGCGATAGACCGCGGCGTAAGCGTCGCGCTCGCTCCTGCTGCGTGGCTTGCCGTTGGCCGCGTAGGCGTTGGCACCATTGCCCTCTTCAGCGAACGGCGTCGCACCCGCGCCGCCGGTGACGCCATCGCCGCGCCCGGCGACGAACGGATCGGTGAGCAGGCCCAGGAACAGGTTCATCGCATCGAAGGTGGCCTGCTGCGCGCCGGTCGCGAGTTCGCCGGATGCCTGCGTCAGGTTCTGCGCGACGTTACCGTTAAAGATTGCGCCGAGCCCGCCGGTCTGGGCGCCCGCGTTGAAGGCGGTGTCGAGCGCGGTGCCGACGGCGCGCTGGTTTTGGTTGAGGCCGGTGATCTGCCCGAGACCCGAGATCAGCGTCAGCAGCACGTCATTGGCGGTGTAGCTCAGCGTGCCGGCGATGCCCGGCGGCGCGGCCAACGCCAGCGAGTCGAAAGTGGTGCCGTTGAGCCCGCCTTGCGTGGTCAGGATGGTGTAGGGCGAATTGAAGCGAAAGGTCGAGGTCGGCGACGACACCCGCACCGCGCCTGCGAGGAACGCATCGCCAGGGAGCCCGCCGGCCATAACCTGCGCAAAATCATTGCCGGTGCCTGACACCTTCACGGCATAGGTGCTGCAGGTGCAGAACACGACGCGGTCGTTGATGGTGAGCGCGCCGGTGCCCGAGCCCAGTGGACCCGGCGCCAGCGTGGCGCCGTCGGCCAGGAAAGTAATCGGCACGGTGCCGGTGCCCGCCAGCGTGCCGCCCGGATTGACTAACATGATGACCGCCGACGTCAAATTGCCGTTCACCACAAGCGAGCCGCCGTTGACGTTGACGTCGCCGGCGAACGTGCTGGTGCCGGTGAGTGTCCAGATCGACGAGTCGATCTTGTTGAAGGTGCCAAAACCGCGATATTGCGCGGCGGGACCGAGCTGCGACACATCGAACGTCGCCGCCCCGGTGCCGCCGAGCTGGAACGTATTCGCGCCTGCGCCAAGCACGTTGCCATTGATGACCGAGCCCGGCGCCAGGGTCAGCGTGTTGCCGCCGCCAGTGAACGAGATCGCCGCGGTGGCGCCGCCGATGGTGCCGGCGTTGAAGATCGAAGAGCCGGCGTTGAAGGCACGAATGCCATATGCGGTGGTGCCGGTGATGCTGCCGAAATTGGTGACATTGACCGTGTCGGCTCGAATTCCATCGTCATCGCCCCTGATGCCGCCGCCGGTGTTGTTGGTCACCGTCGCGACGGTTGATGCGGAAACGCCATACAAGGTGGTGCCGGTGATGGTGCCGGAATTGATGACAAAGGCAGAGCCTCCGAAGGCTCGAACTCCGGAATCGTCGCCGACGATGCTGCCGGAATTGGTGACATTGGCAATACCGAGTTGGGTTCGAACGCCATCTTGAAGGCCGCCGGTGATGCTGCCGGCGGCATGGTTGGTCACCGTTGCGTCGCTGAGTGCAAAAATGCCATGAAGGGCGCCGCCGGCGATGCTGCCGGAATTGATGACGTTGGCAGAGCCCGCAGGGGCGTAAATTCCAATCTGGCCGCCCGTGATGCTGGCGGCAGTGCCGTTGGTCACGGTCGAGTCGTCCAGATGGATACCAAAAGCGGTGCCGAAAACCGTATTGCCCGCGCCGTTGGCAACGTTGACGGTGACGCCGGTCTGGACTCCGGTGCCGTAGCCGAAGACGGCGGCGCTGGTGCCAGGCGCTCCAGCGCCCTGATTGATCGTCGTGCCGGTGCATTCCGCCGTCACGTTGTTGGCGGCTGCCGGCGCGCAATCGGCCCACGCGGCCTCGCCGGCCAGCAGCTCGATCGCGATCAGCGCCGTCGTCGCCAGCAGCACGGATCGCGCGGCGCGCGCGCGGCGGCCGGCCGCAGCGGTCAAGCCTGTCACGTTGTGGATCGAAGCACCCCACGCCGGTGGCAGCCCTGCTGCCGAGAAGTGCGCAACTAAATGCATTCCGAAAACCACCAAAAAGCCGGCGAAAATTCCCCGGCCGCGTTCAAAGCGCAGGAACTTCTCCGTGTGGCTTTCTTTATCAGCCTGGTTGCCAGCTAAGACGGGAAATCGAACACGCGCGCATATTCAGAGAACTTTTGGGATGGATCTGTGGCGTACCGGCCACAGGTCTGCGCACCGAAAAACAACCACAGGGGATGCCCGCATGTAGCTACAACCGAACGGATCAGGCGCAACGATCGTCACCGCCAATACCGACGAATTCAAACGTATCCGCGGCCTGAACGTGGAGAATTGGCTGGCTTGAGAAAGCAGTGCGATGAACGGATAGATGGCGCGCCACGGCCGACGAAGATGGGCAATATTGTTTCGCCGTCGCGCTATGATGCCACAGGCTATCACACGCTAGAACCCGAGAATATGCTGGCGCCTGCGATTGTGCGCTGCGCCCATAGGGGCAGTTTCCGATGCCGCGGTCGTCTCTATGCGTCCAATCCCGGGGGTCGGCGCGATGTCCGCAATTGATGCAGAGGACGGCTCCTCCACCGGCACGTGAGTGCATAAAGGAATGTCGTTATTTGCTGCGGTGCATGAGTCTCTTCATGTGAAGGTTTGCGGACGCCGGCCCCCCGGTGTCCGCCGCACCACCATCATGGGGCCGGCGTCCGCAAACCTTCACATGACCGGACACAGCCAGTTGCCTCGATCACCTTGGCGACACGGACTGGTAAATCCAATCAACCTTGCGCTTGAGGCTCCTGCTCCGGGTGCAGAGGCCAAAGCCTGTCCATCACAAAGTAGGTGAACGAAGTTGACCACGCGATCAGAAATAGACCATTGATTGCTTCGATGCCGGAGATCAGACGTAGTGCGCAGCATCTCGTAGTGAACTAGAATATTGACCATCACCAAGAATGCAGAAATTGCCATGGCTGCAAACATGAGTCGTCTCGCTCTTGGCGGTTGCGCGACTTCCCGCGTAGAAGGCGGCGCAATTCTCGCCGCGTGTTATGTGCGACTGATCCCGGATAGTAACTGTACAAGCATTCTTGCAGGTGAGTCAGCGTCGGTCGAGCCATCCTATGGCCGAACTGGGTCAAAAAGCTGACTTGGCGGATCGCTCAATGCCCCACAATCTCCGGCACCCGCGTTGCCGGCGGCGTGTTGCGGCTGCGGGTGGTGCGGACGATGCCGTCGATGATGGTCATGCCGATGCCGGGGAGGTCGCCGAGCTGCACGCTGTCGAGGATGGTCTTCCCTGCGGAATGCTGCGCCTTGTCCATGATGACGAAGTCGGCGGATCGGCCGACCTCGATCAGGCCGCAGTCGAGTTCGCGCATCCGCGCGGTGTTGCCGGTGGCGAAGCAGAACGCCAGTTCGGCGGGCACGTCGCCGAGTGACGACAGCATCGACACCATGCGCAGGATGCCGAGCGGCTGCACGCCGGAGCCGGCCGGTGAATCGGTGCCGAGGATGACGCGGTTGAGATCGCCCATGTCGCGCGCGATCCGCAAGGTGTAGAGCGCCGAGCGCTCGTTGCCGTTATGCACCAGTTCGAGGCCGCGCTTGCAGCCCTCGCAGATGCAGCGGATCTCGTCGTCGGGCAAAGCGGTGTGGCCGCCATTGATATGGCCGATCACGTCGGTGTCGGCCTCCAGCACCACGTCGGCGCCGATCAGGCCGGAGCCGGGGATCGACGGGCCGCCGGTGTGAATGGTGCTCTGGATGCCGTATTTGCGCGCCCAGCCCACCATCTTTTTCGCGGTC
>NZ_JAUYAN010000117.1 GCF_030693485.1 Bradyrhizobium sp.
GCACGTAGTTGCGGGTCTCCGAGAACGGGATCTTCTCGACCCAGTCGACGGCGTCGACCTTGGGATCGCGCGGATCGACGTAGCGCTCAATCCACATCCTGACGCTGCCGCGGCCGGCATAGTATCCCGCGAAAGTCAGGATGTAGGAGCCGCGGTAATCCTCGATCAGTCCGCCGAGTTCGGCGGCGCCGAGGGTGGCGTTGTAAACCGAATCGTTCTTCAGCCGGGAGAGGTCGTACGTCGCGCCGTGTCGCTTGCAGACATAACGCGCGGCGTCCGGCGTCACCTGCATCAGCCCGTAGGCCTGCGCCGGCGACACCACCGCCGGGTTAAAGGCGCTTTCCTGCCGGGCAATGGCATAGACGATACTCTGTTCGACCTCCGGCCCGATCGACTTGAACGGGGGAATTCCAACCACCGGATAGGCGTAGAATTCGAACGGCAGCCCGCGGTTGAGGGCAGCCTTGCCGAGCAGCAGCATGCCCCGCGCGTCGCCATTGCGCGACGCAAGCTCGCCCAGCCCCGCCAGCGCATCCGGATCGCCGTTCTCGCCGAGGTCGCTCATGATCGGGAGCGCGAGTTCGCGCTCGTCCAGCTGATAGAGCAATTGCACCGCGCGGACGATTTCCAGCCGCTCGATTCCCCGCGACTTGCCGCCCGGCGCGCCGTTCAATTCGATCTGCGGAAGTCCGAGTTTGGCGCGCGCCAGCTGGCCGTAATAGCTGGTCGATTGCTCGGCCGCCCTTGTGTAGGCGGCGCGGGCTTCCTGGGCGCGGCCGGCGGCTTCGGCGGCGCGGCCCTGCCAGTAGCCGGCGCGCGCCAGCGCGGTCGGGTTGACGCTGCCGACGCCGATGCGGGCAAAATGCTGCGCGGCGGTCGCGGGGTCGTTGAGGAAACGCAGTGCAATCCAGCCCGCGGTGAATTGCTGCTCGGTCTGGTAGATGTCGCGGGCAGGCAGCGCAGCATCGCGGGCGATCAGATAGGCGTTGCGGTTCTCGCCGGTGTCGAGCAGTTTTCGCGACAGCAGCCGCCGTTCGATCCACCATTCGTCCAGATTGTGCAGCCGGCCGGGATCCTTCGGCGCGTTCAGCATCAGCTGCGCGGCCTCGGCGAATTTTTCGTCGCGCCGCAGCAGCTGAATCTTGCTGAAGATGTAGCCGGGATCGCCATGCAATTCACTGGGCACCGCGTTCAGCAGCGACTTGGCGTTGCTGGCCTTGGTGTTGTTGGACGCGATGCGGGCCTTGGCCAACGCCACCTGGTTGGCGCCGAGTCGCTTGGCGGCGCGCAGCGCGGCCGCGGTCTCCTTGCCGTAGAGCAGGGTATCCATCCGTGCCTTGTGATCGCCCGGCGTGATCAGCGCGCCGAACTGGTCGAGCGCCGCACTCTCGGTATCCTCCGACATCGAATCGCTGCGCCAGGCGCTGCGCACCAGACGCTCGGCATTGGCGCGGTCGCCGCGCGCGATCATGGCACGCGCCAGCGAGAACTTGCCCTTGGCCGAGCGCGGCGATTCGTTTTCGAACCACGCCCAGATCGTGGCGTCGTCCCGACGGTCGTCCCACAGCGCCGCCTCGATGCGCCGGCGCATGAAGGTCTGCGATGGCCAGCTGGGATTGGCCGCGACGAACGCGCGATAGCGCTCGACCGACACGTTGTTGTCTTCGCTGCGCAGGATGATCCATTCCGCGAGTTTCTTCGCCACCGGATCCGATATCGCGGCTTGCGCCTGCGTTGCATCCGCGGGCTTGCGCTTGCGCACCAGCTCGATGACGTTTTCCAGCGCCTCGGTATCGGCCTGCGAGGTCGACGACGTCGCGGCGATGGCGGCAGGCACCGACGGCTTGCGCGGAGGCGGCTGGCGGGCCGCGGGGGCCAGAGCCGGTGCCGAGGCTGGCGCAGCGCTCGCAACCGGAGCGGCATTTTGCACGGCGGTGGCGGCCGGCACGGTATTCTTGGCGGCGGGTGCGGGAACCAGATTGCGCGCGATCGGCCGCGGTTTCGGCAATGGAACCTTGGTCTTGGCGACTGCTTCGACCGTAAAGGCCGACAATCCCACGGCCAGCGCCAGGCTTGTCGCCAATGCCGTCGATCGCAATGCAGCTGCGCGGGCGGGTCGGGTCACTGCTTTCCCTAACGGCGAATCATTCAATCGCTGAGGCTCTAGCTCTATTTGATTGAAAATGTGGACAAAATACTAAAATCGCTGAACTTTCGGATGTCATGCGCCAGGACAGCGGCAAAATCGCGGCCAGCCGGCCTTTCGCAGCCCAGCCAGACCCGGTATGAATTGGCCTTACCGGCAGTAAACGGCCAGCAAGCGCGTTCGGAGGAAGGCCATGGCAAGCAAGACGACTTTTCGGGGCTCCTACACCGCCTTGGTCACGCCCTTCAAGAACGGCGCGATCGATGAAGCGGCGTTCCGCGGCCTCGTCAGCTGGCAGATCGAGCAGGGGTCGCACGGCCTGGTGCCGGTCGGCACGACGGGAGAAAGCCCGACCCTCAGCCACGCCGAACATCACCGGGTGGTCGAACTGTGCCTCGATGAGGCGAAGGGGCGCGTGCCTGTCATCGCCGGTGCGGGCTCGAACTCGACGCGCGAGGCCGTCGATCTGGCTGTCCATGCCGAGAAGGCCGGCGCGGATGCCGTGCTGGTCGTCACGCCGTATTACAACAAGCCTACCCAGGAAGGGATGTATCAGCACTTCAAGGCGGTCAATGACGCCATCGGCATCCCGATCATCATCTACAACATCCCGCCGCGCTCCGTGGTCGATATGTCCGTCGAGACCATGACCCGGCTGTTCGAGTTGAAGAACATCGCCGGTGTCAAGGACGCCACCGCCAATCTGGCCCGGGTGTCGCAGCAGCGCCACGCGATGGGGCCGGATTTCATCCAGCTTTCCGGCGAGGACATGACGGCGCTGGCCTATATGGCGGCGGGTGGACATGGGTGTATCTCGGTTGTCGCCAATGTCGCGCCGAAACTGTGCGCCGACCTGATGACCGCCGTGCTGAAGGGCGACTACGCCACCGGATTGAAGATCCAGGACCGCTTGACGCCGCTGCACGATGCCATCTTCAAGGAGCCGGGCCTCGCCGGAGCCAAGCATGGCCTCAAGCTGCTGGGGCGGCTGGACGAAGAAGTGCGCCTGCCGCTGATGACAGTGACGCCGCCAACCGGCAAGGTGATCCGCGACGCCATGGTGCATGCGGGCCTGATCAACTGAACCGTCGACGCTGCCGCCGAGAGACTTGTCGTCAAGAATCTTGACGCCAAGAGCCTTCCGGCCCGTGAAGTCGAACAGAAGGGGCTGCAGATGCTGAAGGAATTTCGTGAATTCGCCATGAAGGGCAACGTCGTCGACCTCGCGGTCGGCGTCATCATCGGTGCCGCTTTTGGGGCGATCGTGACCTCGATGGTCAGCGACATCATCATGCCGATCATCGGTGCCATCACCGGCGGCCTCGATTTCTCCAACTATTTCACGGGCCTTTCGAAGGCGGTCACGGCAGGCAATCTTGCTGACGCGAAAAAGCAGGGTGCCGTGCTGGCGTGGGGCAATTTCCTGACGCTGACGCTGAATTTTGCCATCATCGCCTTCGTACTGTTCATGATCATCCGAGCCATGAACAAGATGAAGCGCAGGGATGAGGCGGCTCCGGCGGCTCCGCCGAAGCCGACCCGGCAGGAGGAACTGCTGACCGAGATCCGCGATCTGCTCAAGAAGACTTGAAGCGCGATACCGACGACGTGGGCGTTGTCGCTGCTTTCCAGAGACAACGCCCAGAGGTTTTGAATGATGGCTGAAAAGAACGAGCGCGCGATCAAGGTCGTCGCCGAAAATCGCAGGGCCAGGTTCAACTATGCCATCGAGGACACGCTCGAGGCCGGCATTGCGCTGACCGGCACCGAGGTCAAGTCGATCCGTAGCGGCAA
This sequence comes from Bradyrhizobium sp., assembly GCF_030693485.1. Taxonomy (GTDB): domain Bacteria; phylum Pseudomonadota; class Alphaproteobacteria; order Rhizobiales; family Xanthobacteraceae; genus Bradyrhizobium. The sequence continues at coordinate 3,941 of NZ_JAUYAN010000117.1, forward strand.
GACCACCATCGCGGAATCCTACGCCGATACCAAGGATGGCGAGATCTGGCTGATCAACGCCAACATTCCGGAATACCTGCAGGCCAACCGCTTCAACCACGAGCCGAAGCGGCCGCGTAAATTGCTGCTGCACCGGAAGCAGATCAACAAGCTGATGGGCGCGGTCGATCGCGACGGCATGACGCTGATCCCGCTCAAACTCTATTTCAACGAACGCGGCCGCGCCAAGCTGTTGCTGGCGGTGGCCAAGGGCAAGAAACTGCACGACAAGCGGGAGAGCGAGAAGAAGCGCGACTGGGGCAGGGAGAAGGGCCGCCTGCTGCGGGCGCGGGGGTAAATCCTCGGCCTCATCCTGAGGAGCGCGTCTTCGCGCGTCTCGAAGGATGAGATCGGGGCTTTCATGGTTCGAGACGGCGCAAGGGCGCCTCCTCACCATGAGGTCCGAATGTGCGGGATGTCGAGGCAAGGACAATGAACCAGAAGAACCTGTTCGAAGTCGACTGGAGCAAGATCCCGGCGCCGTCGGACGATGGCGCTGCGGCGCATCTGGTGGGCATGACGATCCCGCCGCTCAGCCTGAGGGCGACCGACGACACCGAGGTGACGCTGTCGGCGCTGCCGGGACGCACCATCGTTTTCGCCTATCCGCGAACCGGCGAGCCCGGCAAGATCAGCCTGGTCGATGACTGGGACATGATCCCGGGCGCCCGCGGCTGCACGCCGCAAGCCTGCTCGTTTCGCGACCTGTTCGCGGAACTCAAGGCGGCCGGCGCCGGACAGGTGTTCGGCCTGTCGACGCAGAGCAACCTTTACCAGACCGAAATGGCGTCTCGGCTGCATCTGCCGTTTGCGGTGCTATCGGATGCCAAGCTGGCGCTGACGCGGGCGCTCAATCTGCCCACCATGGAAGTGGCGGAACAGACCCTGATCAAGCGGCTGGCGCTGGTGATCGATAATGCACGCATCACCCACGTGTTCTATCCGGTGTTTCCACCCGATCGAAACGCCGGCGACGTGTTGGCGTGGTTGAAGCAGAACAGGGTGAATTTGTAGATGCCATGGGGCGATGGGCGTGATTGCGTCGGAACCTTGCATCTGGCGTCTCCAAAGGTTCGAGTGTGCAAACCCAAACCTATCGGATGCACGCCCATCGCCCCATGGCATCTACGAATCCAGATCCGCTCGTACCTTCGCAAACATGTTGCGAAACATTTCCGGCGTCAGCACCCGCGTGTTGGTGTTGTAGCGTGAGCAATGATAGCTGTCGTAAAGCTTCAGCGTACCGGCAGCGTGGATCGCGCCGTGCGCAAACGGGGCCGCGGCGGCGCGAAGCGTCAGGACTTTCAGCATCGAATCATGCGCGACACGGCCGAGTGCCACGATCGCGCGCAGTTTGGGCATCGCCGCTATCGTGGCCGACGAGAACTGGCGGCAGGTGTTGATCTCAATGGGCAACGGCTTGTTCTGCGGCGGCACGCAACGTACCGCATTGCTGATCCGGCAATCGACCAGTTTCAGCCCGTCGTCGGGCCGCGCCAGATAGGCGCCCTTGGCAAAACCAAATTCCAGCAGCGTCGCGTAGAGCAGGTCGCCGGCGAAATCGCCGGTAAAGGGACGCCCGGTACGATTGGCGCCCTGCACGCCGGGCGCGAGGCCGACGATCAGCAGCGCGGCATTGGCATCGCCGAACGACGGTACCGGCGAATTGAACCAATTTGGCTCGCGCGCGCGCAACCCGTCGCGATAGCTCGCGAGCCTTGGGCATAGCGGGCAATTGCGGTCGGGTTCGGTGGGGAGGGCGAGCGGCTTGCGACCGCGTCGCGGATCAGTCTCAATCCTCGAAATCGTCGTCATCCGCCCTCGGCGCCATCGTGGTCGCGCGCTGCAGGAACTGCGGCGCATGATGGCGCGGCTCGCGCGGAGCCGGGCGCTCGGACGGATCGCGGCCAAGCTTGGATTGCAATTCAACCAGATCGGTGAAGACGTCGGCCTGGCGGCGCAGTTCGTCGGCGATCATCGGCGGCTGGCTCGAAATCGTCGAGATCACGGTGACGCGGACGCCGCGGCGCTGCACCGCCTCGACCAGGGAACGGAAATCGCCGTCGCCGGAAAACAGCACGATCTGGTCGACATGCTCGGCGAGTTCCATCGCATCGACCGCGAGCTCGATATCCATGTTGCCCTTGACCTTGCGGCGGCCGCTGGCGTCGATGAATTCCTTGGTCGCCTTGGTGACGACGGTGTAGCCATTGTAATCGAGCCAGTCGATCAGCGGGCGGATCGAGGAATATTCCTGATCCTCGATGATCGCGGTGTAATAGAACGCCCGCAGCAGCGTGCCGCGGCTCTGGAATTCCTTGAGAAGGCGCTTGTAATCGATGTCGAAGCCGAGCGTCTTGGCGGTCGCATAGAGATTGGCGCCATCGATGAAGAGCGCGATCTTGGAGGTAGCAGGTGACATCAAAGGGTTCTCACGTTGTTGTTACGTTTTTGGCGCAGCGGCAACCAGACCGCGCATTTCCAGCATATGCTGCCTATAGTTCGGTGAGTATACCCATCACCAACACCATCGCAAATGTGGTGTGGAAAGGGCGAAACGACCACGACCTTAATGACGAGGCAATGAAGCGATTTCTTGTCCTGGACGGCGATTTGCCTGTCCGGACGCTCCCGCCATACTGGCCCCGGGAGGAGTTACCAGAGCCCACGGGGAAGGCAAATCACAAATTGGCCTTGCGGAATGCCCCCGGGACCTATAATTACCGCGACATAATCAACACATTCGTCCCATTTAACGGAGCGACAGTCGATGGCGCGCGTCACCGTAGAAGATTGCATTGATAAGGTCGATAATCGGTTCGATCTGGTCCTGTTGGCAGCGCATCGCGCCCGCATGATATCCTCGGGATCGCAACTCACGGTTGATCGCGATAACGACAAGAATCCGGTCGTTTCGCTGCGAGAAATCGCCGACTCCTCGATTTCCCCCGAAGATTTGCGCGAAGAGTTGGTTCATTCCTTGCAGAAATTCGTCGAAGTCGACGAGCCGGAGCCCGATACCGTGCCCTTGATCGGGTCGGCCGGGGCCAGCGTTGATGCCGACGACACCGAGGTCGCCGTCGAGCGGATGACCGAGGAAGAGCTGCTGAAGGGCCTCGAGGGCCTTGCGCCGCCTGAAGAGCAGCCGGAAGAGGACGAATAGGCCGTTTCGGCCGCGGCTTGGTTGTTACCAACCACCTGATTTGCCTAAGGCCCGGACCATCGTCCGGGCCTTTGCTTTTGTTGACATTTTCGGTGCTACGATGCCTCGGTAACGGGTGCAGTCAAATGCTGCACCTTTAGGTCCAAAAAACGAACATTTGCCCCTCCGAAAGGGTGATGCTCGGGCCACGAAAGCACTAGGTTATATCGTGGAGCGGGTGCGTTCGGGCCCGGCACGGAGGCAACGATTCGATGGCGTATTGGCGCCGCAGCCCACGGCAGACGCAGGCCGCGACCGAATCGGTTGCGGTGGTGCCAAGCTCGGCTATGCCGCTGCCCGCCAAGCCGGTAAAATCACCGCGTTCCGGCATGATACGGCAGTACGATCTGGTCGAGCGCGTCCGGTCCTATAATCCCGATACCAACGAAGATCTGCTGAACCGCGCCTATGTCTACGCCATGAAGGCGCACGGCACCCAAACCCGCGCCTCCGGCGACCCCTATTTCTCGCACCCGCTCGAGGTTGCGGCGATCCTCACCGACCTCAAGCTCGACGACGCCACCATCGTGGCCGCCCTGCTGCATGACACCATCGAGGATACCGAGGCCACCCGCGCCGAAATCGATCACGTGTTCGGCCACGAGATCGGCGCGCTGGTGGAGGGGCTCACCAAGCTGAAACGGCTGGAGCTGGTGTCGCGCGAGGCCAAGCAGGCCGAGAACCTGCGCAAGTTGCTGCTGGCGATCGCCGACGACGTTCGCGTTCTCCTGATCAAGCTGGCCGACCGGCTGCACAACATGCGCACGCTGGAATTCGTGCCGCCCACCTCGCGCCGCCGGATCGCCGAGGAAACGCTCGACATCTATGCGCCGCTCTCCGGCCGCATGGGCATGCAGGAGATGCGGGAGGAGCTCGAAGACCTTTCGTTCCGCATGCTCGATCCGGAAGCTCACGCCGTGGTGATGCAACGGCTGGAAGCGCTGGAAGATCGCAACCGCAATTTGATCGGCGAGATCGAGAGCCAGCTTACCAAGAACCTGCAGAAAAACGGCATGGCGGCGCATGTCTATGGCCGGCGCAAGCGGCCGTTTTCGATCTGGACCAAGATGGAGCGCAAGTCGGTCGGTTTCGAGCAATTGTCCGATATCTTCGGCTTCCGTGTCGTGATGGATGACGTCGAGGCCTGCTACCGCGCGCTCGGCGTCGTGCACACCACCTGGCCGGTGGTGCCAGGCCGTTTCAAGGATTACATCTCGACGCCGAAGCAGAACGACTACCGTTCGATTCACACCACCGTGATCGGTCCCGGCAACCAGCGCGTCGAACTGCAGATCCGCACCGAGGAGATGGACCAGATCGCGGAACTGGGCATCGCCGCGCATGCCTTCTACAAGGATGGCGTGGGCTCGCCGACCGAGCTCCTGAAGCGCGAATCCAACGCCTTCGCCTGGCTGCGCCACACCATCGGCATCCTGTCCGACAGCTCCAATCCCGAAGAATTCCTCGAGCATACCAAGCTTGAGCTGTTTCACGATCAGGTGTTCTGCTTCACCCCGAAGGGCAAACTGATCGCGCTGCCGCGCGAGGCCAATGTGATCGACTTCGCCTATGCGGTGCATACCGATGTCGGCAACAGCGCGGTAGGCTGCAAGATCAACGGCAAGTTCGCACCCCTGTCGTCCGAGCTGCAGAACGGCGACGAGGTCGAGGTGCTGACCTCGGAAGCGCAGGCCGCACCGCCTTCGGCGTGGGAATCGCTTGCGGTCACCGGCAAGGCGCGGGCGGCGATCCGGCGCGCCACCCGCACCGCGGTGCGCGACCAATATGCCGGACTCGGCCGCCGCATCGTCGAGCGGCTGTTCGCGCGCGCCAAGATCGAATACGCCGACGACAAGCTCAAGGGCGCGTTGCCGCGGCTGGCGCGCGCCTCGATCGACGACGTGATGGCGTCGGTCGGTCGCGGCGAGATGAAGGCTTCCGATGTCGCCCGCGCGATGTACCCCGACTACAAGGAAGAACGGGTGGTGCGCTATGGCGCCAAGAAGAGCCTCGCGGTCAAGCTGAAGCTGAAGGCCGATCCGCACCATCCAGCGCGGGCCGCCTCGGTTATCCCGATTCGCGGCATCAATTCCGACCTGCCCGTGAAATTCGCGCCGAACGGAGGCGCTGTGCCGGGCGACCGCATTGTCGGGATCGTGACGCCGGGGGAGGGCATCACGATCTATCCGATCCAGTCGCCTGCGCTGAAGGACTTCGAGGAGGAGCCGGAACGCTGGCTCGACGTGCGTTGGGACATCGACGAGACCATACCGCAGCGCTTTCCGGCGCGGATCCGGATCGACAACGTCAACGAGCCCGGCAGTCTCGCCCAGGTCGCCACCGTGATCGCCGAGCACGACGGCAATATCGACAATATCAGCATGTCCAGACGTTCACCCGACTTCACCGAACTCACGGTCGATCTCGAGGTCTATGACCTGAAGCATCTCAGCGCTATCATCGCCCAGTTGCGCGCCAAGGCCGTGGTCGCACGGGTCGACCGCGTCAACGGGTAGTCCAGTTCGTCATTGCCGGGCTTGACGCGGCAATCCATCTTTATGAAGAAGATGGATGCGCGGGTATATTGGGTAAAGACGTGCTTCGCGCTTTTGCCCGCGCATGACGGTTCGAGTGTCTTTGTCGTCCTCCAAACTGCGTCGGAAGTCCGCATGCCTGCTCTCCCCCTGCGTCTCGGTGTCAATGTCGATCACGTCGCCACCCTTCGCAACGCCAGGGCCGGCGAGCGGCCGGACCCGGTACGCGCGGCCCTGGTCGCGATCGCGGCCGGCGCCGACGGCATTACCGCTCACTTGCGCGAGGACCGCCGCCACATCCGCGACGACGACATGGCGCGGCTGAAAGCGGAGATTTCAAAACCGCTGAATTTCGAGATGGCGGCGACCGAGGACATGCTGCGGATCGCGCTGGCGACCCGGCCGCATGCGGTATGCCTGGTGCCCGAACGGCGTGAGGAACTCACCACCGAGGGCGGCCTCGACGTGGTCGGGCAGCACAATTTGCTGGCGCCATTCATCGCGCGCCTGAACGATGCGGGGGTGCGGGTGTCGCTGTTCATCGCCGCCGACCCCGCCCAGATCGAAATGGCGGCCAGGCTGCGCGCGCCTGTCATCGAGATCCACACCGGCGCCTGGTGCGACGCCGTGGTCGACGGCCAAACTGCCAAGGCGGAATCCGAATGGCAGCGCATCGTCGCCGGCGCAGGGCTGGCGCGCTCGGCCGGGCTCGAAGTCCATGCCGGCCACGGTCTCGATTATGCCACAGCGGAGACGATCGCAGGCGTGGCCGAGATCATGGAGCTGAATATCGGCTACTACATGATCGGGGAGGCGCTGTTCGTCGGGCTCGGGGAGACCGTCCGGACGATGCGGGCGGCAATGGACCGCGGGCGTGCCCATCTCGACAGCGGCGATTCCAAGAGCCGGACGGGCAGGGCATGATCATCGGCATCGGCTCCGACCTGATCGACATCCGCCGGGTCGCCAAGGTGATCGAGCGCCACGGCGACCGCTTCCTCGACCGGGTTTTCACCGAGGCCGAGCGTGCCCGGGCCGGGCGCCGCGCCAAGAGCGAGA